>JBEDID010000033.1:0-10016 GCA_041173745.1 Candidatus Parcubacteria bacterium
ACATAATTCTTCACTAAGTCCTCGGCTAAAGCCTGCGGGGTCGTTCAGAATCATGTCAGCTTCACTCGGGATAAGATTACATAAGTTGGTAAAAAGAAATCGCCCAAGTGAAAACTCAAATATTTTGAATTCTCACTCAGACGATTTTAGTCGCGGTTCCACCGAGTTTCTGATTGGTATGCCAATCAGCGCTTAATTATCACAGATTAGGAAACAAAAGTTTCGGGCCAAAGCCCTAGTGTTTGGTAGACACCACAATCTCTATTTCCATTATCGTAACGCGCTGAAAAATATTGTCAAATATCACAGTACATTAAGTGAGCTAGACACTATTAACCTCAGTTTTTATTTCTGTCTTGGCTAGTCCCTTTACTTTCTCAATTAAAATACCAGGCTCGTCATTGCGGACACTGAACTTGCCTTTGATGGCGACGCAGGTGCCGGGAACTAATAGGTCTTTGTGGTCGTTGTAGGTTTCGGGGAAGGCGACCATTTCGATACTGTCGACTTGGTCGGATAATTTTACGAAGGCCATTTTGTCACCTTTTTTAGTGAGGAATTCTTTGACGGATTCGATTAAACCGGTGGTCACCACAGTTGTCCCTTTGTGACCTTTTTTAACTGTTTCGATACTAGGACGTTTGTCGACTTCTGCTTTGTGTTCATCTAACGGATGACCAGAAACATAAACTCCCAGCAGTTCTTTTTCCCAGAGTAATTTTTCCATCATGGTCGCCGCTTCGGCCGGATTAAGAGTTAGATTATTTACTTCATCCATGCCGCCAAATAATGAATCTTGATTAGCTTCTTTACCGGCGATGAATTCGCGATTGTAAGCCAATAGGTTTTCTAGATTTTGAAAAAGTTGTCCACGTTCACCAAAACTGTCAAAAGCACCAGTCGTGATTAAAGCTTCCAGCGACTTTTTGTTTAGACCACGGTCGTGAATCCGAGACAGGAAATCTTGCATCGAAAGATAAGTTCCGTTGGCTTTTCGTTCAGTGATGATTATTTCGGAAATACCAGCGCCGAAGTTTTTGATGGTGGTAAGTCCAAAGCGGATAGTTTGAGTGCCAGGTACCACGGTGAAGTCAGCGAAAGATTCATTGATGTCTGGCGGGTGAACTTCGATGTCCATGCGCTCACATTCATGAATACTATCGGAAATTCTTTCCGTGTCGCCTGAATCAGCGGTGAGCACGGCCGACATATATTCCACTGGAAAGTTAGCTTTCATGTAAGCGGTTTGGTAAGCCACACGACCATAACTCGCGGCGTGAGCTTTGTTAAATCCGTAAGCCGCAAACGGTTCAATCAAATGCCATAATTGTTCCGCTTTAGAATGAGTTAAGCCGTGTTCAATAAAACCTTTAAATAGTTTATCTTTTTCCGCGGCCATAACTTCAGGAATTTTCTTTCCCATCGCTTTACGCAACTTGTCTGCTTCCAGCCAAGAGTAGCCAGCCAACTTGATGGAAATCATCATGACGTCATCCTGATAAGTAATAACTCCGTAGGAACGTTCAGTAATTTCTTCTAAGCGTGGGTCGAGGTAAGAAACTAGGGCGGGGTTTTGTTTTCTTTCAATGTACTGCGGAATCATTTCCATCGGACCAGGACGATAAAGTGCTACCATCGCGTTGATATCGTGAATAGTGGTCGGTTTAAGTTGCTTCAAGAAGGAAGTCATACCAGTTCCGTTGAGCTGGAAGAGTCCCATCGTTTCACCTTTGGCGAGAATATTAAATGTCTTTGGGTCGTCAAGCGGAATCGCTTCAATGTCGACGACAATGTTGCGAATCTTTTTTACGCGCTTCACGGCGTCTGCCAAAATGGCTAAGTTTTTGATACCAAGAAAGTCGAACTTAAGGAGTCCAACGCCATCTTCTCCCACACTATGCATTTCGTATTGAGTAACAAATTTTCCAGTTTTGGAATCGGGTTGAATTGGCACAAATTGGTTGAGAGGAGCGGGCGCAATTACTACACCGGCGGCGTGCACGCCAAGGTGGCGTACTCGACCTTCAATACGCTTGGCCAAGTCGATAACTTCACGCGACTCGGCGTCTTTTTTATACAGCTCTGCCAACTCCGGTTCGATACCGAGAGCTTTGTCGATGGTCATAGCCGAACCTTGAGCGCCCAGCGGAATAAGCTTTGATATACGGTCACCGGTGGAATAGGAATGACCAAGCGCCCGCGCGACGTCACGCACGGCGGCTTTAGCCATCATGGTACCAAAGGTTCCAATCTGGGCAACTTTGTCTTCGCCGTATTTGGTTTTAGCATATTCAATAATTTCATCGCGCCGATTGTCGGCGAAGTCCATATCGATGTCTGGTGCGGACGGTCGTTCTGGGTTGAGGAATCGTTCAAACGGCAGGTTGTATTCAAGCGGGTCTACGTTGGTAATACCGAGTACATAAGTGGCGTAAGAGCCCGCTACCGAACCACGAATCGTGGTGTAAATACCGCGTTCACGGGCTTCTCTTAATAAATCTCCCACGGCCAAAAAGTAGGTTGAGTAACCTTTGTTTTTAATAACTTCCAACTCGTAGTCGATACGCTGGCGATTGATAGGATTATTTATGTCGTGACCGCGCCACGCAACCCCTTTGTAAGCCATGTCTTTAATTTCATCATCGGAACTTTTTCCACTCGCAATTTTATAATCTGGGAAATACCAGTGTGTACCGATTTCAATTTCAACGTTGCACTGCTCCGCGATTTTGACGGAGTTAGTAAGAGCTTCGGGCGTGTCGGAAAACCACTCTTTCATTTGCGCTTGAGTAGTGAAAGAAAAGTTTTCACCACTTTGGTCGGCAGTCGTGTCTACTACACCACCACTTTGAATCTTCATCATTAATTCCCGAATGATGTGGTCGTCTGGTTTCATATAATAAACGTCATGCGCTGCCACGAGCGGAGTGTTTGTTTTGGCGGCCAACTCTTTGATTTTTGTTTGGTTTACTTCATGATCGAAAATTTCTGGGTGATGAGAAATTTCTAAATAACAATTGTCGCCGAAAGTATTTTTGTACCAGTCAAGTCGCTCGGCGGCTTTTTCAGGATTAACATCTTTCAGAGCCTGAGCGACTTCGCCAGCGAAAGAGGGAATTATACAAATGAGGTCCTCTTTATATTCTGCAAGTAATTCATCATCGATGCGAGCACGATAATAAAATCCATCGATGTTGGATTTGGTTACAATCTGAATTAGGTTTTGGTAACCTTTAAATGTCTTGGCCAGCAAAACCAATCGAGATCGCGGTTTGTCGATATGGACTTCTTTATCGAATCGAGTACGCGGCGCGAGAAAAGCATCAAGACCGATGATAGGTTTAATCTCTTCCTTTTTGCAGGCGTTATAAAAATCAATTGCACCGTACAACGCCCCAGCATCAGTAATGGCGAGAGCATCTTGACCGTCAGCTTTAGCAGCCTTGGCTAGTTCTTTCGGAGTCGGGACAGCGTTAAGAAGCGAATACATCGAGTGAACATGGAGGTGAATGAAGTCGGCAGTTAGTTTGTTTGGTTCGGACATAGTTGGGATAGTATAGCATCGCTCAGCCTCTCGGAAAAATACCGAGTGCTACGAATTGTTATTTGTATTTTCGTCTACACGACGCAAATTGCGAAACTCGCTAGCGCTCAAACAGTCGCAATTTGCTGTTTCGACTCAGTACAAATATACAATTACTCCGCAATGGCATTTTTCCGAGAGACCTCGCTCAAAGCGGGTTTGTACAAACAGTTGCGATTTTCTACTCCGGCTCATTACAAACATAAAATCCTCCGCAGTGATATTTTTAAAGCTACCACTCGCTCAATTGTTGTATGTTGGTATACTAAGTAATTATGAAATGGTTGGTTGGGATTGATGAGGCGGGGCGGGGGCCTTTGGCTGGGCCTGTGTCTGTTGGGGTGGCGAAGGTTCCGGTTGATTTTGATTGGGGTTTAATTCTGGGGGTAGGGGACAGTAAACAGATTAAACCAGCCAAGCGGGAGGAGATATTTAAGCGGGCGCAAGAACTGCGCTATCATCGAGAATTGGATTTTGCGGTGGCGATGGTGGGAGCATCAGTAATTGATGAGAAAGGAGTCGTATATGCGATAAATACGGCCATAGAGCGCTGTTTACGGCGTCTTAAGCTTGATATTGATGAATGTTACATTAAGCTCGACGGCTCGCTTAAAGCGCCGTCTGAGTACGCTCAAGAAACCATCATCAAGGGAGACAGTTTAGTGCCAGCCATTGGTCTAGCATCAATCTGTGCAAAGGTGACGCGTGATCGCTATATGGTGCGAGTGGCCCGTCGCTACACTCGTTACGGCTTCGCTGAGCATAAAGGCTACGGCACAAAAATGCACTGCGCAGCGATTGCAAAATACGGTAAATCCCCAATTCACCGGGTTAGCTATTGCAAAAATATAAAAATGTTGTAGAGTAAAACTGTCCTGAGGATAGTCTTCAGGTTATTAAAGGGAGCTAGGATGATGGTAAAAAGTGAGAAAGTTCTTATAAAAGAAGCAATTAAAGAAAAGGGTGGTGCTTGTCAGAAGTGTATGTATCGTGAGTCTTTTGTTACTAGGATAGGCAATTGCTTGACTGTGACAGTCGCTAATATATCTGTCAAGGTAGCCTGTGTAGCAGCAAGATCTGAGGTTGAGATGAAAACAAACAAAAAATCAACCCCAAATGAATGTGTTCATTTTCAAAGAATGACGAAAGTAAATAATAAGAAATTGTTTACATAATAATAGGTAATAGTTGTTCTTCGAGGGCCAGTTCGCATTGCGAATCTGGCCCTTTCATATAACTCTATTGCGTTTTTTTGCAATTCTGATATAGTTGCGCCACTATGGTAATTCGAATGCGTCACACGCGGTCACACACCGCAAACCGTCGTTCACATCATGCGCTCAAGGCGCCAACATTGGCGACTTGTTCAAATTGTAGTGCTACACATCGTCCACATCACATGTGTCTCGGTTGTGGTTTCTACAAGGGGCGAATGGTTGTGGATATGACGGCCAAGAAAAATGCTCGCGAAGCTCGTCTGTCAGTCAAACGAGAAGCGATTGCAGCTGGAAAAGGAAACTCAGATATTGAAGAAAATGTTGAAGCTCCAAAGAAAGCAATTGCAGCAAAGAAATAAGTAACCTTATCCACAAAGTCCCGCCTCGGTGGGACTTTGTGGATTTGTGCCTTTATGTCGCCAAGAAGGTGATATACTAGAAGGTAGTAAAAGTTTAGTACATTTATATGGCAAATCGACATTTATCACGCAGCATCGTTCTTCAATCACTTTTTGAGTGGGATTTAAATGCGCTTGAAAGAAAAGCAGTTCATGAGGTGTTAAATCGCAACGTAACCGAATTCGCTGAAAACAAAACCGATTTGCCGTTTATGGAAAAACTCCTCGACGGTGTTATGGCCAAACGACCAGAACTAGATTTGGTAATCGAAAAAGCTGCTCCCGAGTGGCCAATCGACCGTATTTCACCAGTTGATCGTAATATTCTTCGTCTCGGACTCTATGAACTGCTTTTTGCAGACCGTAAAGAAGTTCCTGCTAAAGTCGCAATTAACGAATCTATTGAGCTCGCTAAACAATTTGGCGGCGACAATAGTAGTCGTTTTATCAACGGTGTATTAGGTGCAGTTTATAAAGAAATTGGCGAACCGGGCAAAGAAGAACAGAGTAAAAAGCCTACCCGAAACGTGCCGTTCGACCAGATGCCAATTGAGCGTTTGTCTGGTGCGGTTGTTTACACTGAATTTCAAGGTCAAATCTTCTTCGCTCTAGTGCATGATATTTTTGGTCACTGGACGTTATCTAAGAGTAAAGTTAAAGAAGAAGAGACGGTTGAAGCAGGCGCTACTCGTGCTCTGCTCGAAGAAATTGGTTTAGTGGTAAATATTGAAACTGAACTGGGAAATAACGAATACATTGCCACTCAACCCGAGCGAGGTAAGGTCCGTAAGCAAGTACACTATTTCTTGGCTCATGCGGAATATCAAGATATCGAACTGCTTAAAAAAGGCGGACTCGATGACGCTAAATGGTTTAAAATTGCTGACATTCTGACCCTAAATTTTTACGAAGATATTCTACCGATTGTAACTAAGGCCGTCACCGTATTGGTTGGCAGGTCTGGAAAATAATGCTACTGTTGCTATCTAGCAAGGCTGATTATGGAAGAACGAAATATACAAGACGAGCTAATTAAAATTCAGCAACTAATTAACGTACAATTTGCCGATACAACGGTTCTTTTGTCTGCCGTAACTCATCGTTCATATCTAAATGAACACCGCGAAGCAACTTGGGACCATAACGAACGACTAGAATTTCTAGGCGATGCTGTTTTGGAGTTGGTTGTGACAGATTATTTATATAAAAAATACCCAGAAAAGCCTGAGGGTGAGTTGACTGCAGTACGCGCTGCTTTGGTAAACACAGTCTCTCTTTCGGCCGCTTCCGAAAAAATGGGTATCAATGATTTTTTATTAATGTCCAAAGGCGAAGCAAAAGACACTGGTCGCGCTCGCCAATATATTCTCGCCAATGCTTTCGAAGCTTGTATCGGGGCTATTTATATTGACCAAGGGTATACAGCAGCACAACAATTTATTGCTGGACATCTATTTCCTAATACTGAAGAAATTGTATCAAAACGCCTTTGGCAAGACGCTAAAAGTCGATTTCAGGAATTGGCACAAGAGCAAATGTCTGTCACTCCGACTTATGAAACAATCGCCCAAGAAGGTCCCGATCACGACCGTTTATTTACCGTCGGTGTCTATCTACGTAGTGTCTTAGTGGCAGAAGGAAAAGGTCGTTCAAAACAAGAGGCTGAACAAGAGGCTGCTAGTCATGCCATTGAAGCAAAAGGGTGGCAAACTAAGGTGTAACAACAATTCTGTGTGGTATCCTATTACCATATGCGAAGATTTAAAAACGGATTCACATTAGTCGAGCTGCTAGTAGTAGTGTCAGTTATTGCTATTTTATCAGCGGTACTATACGCAAATTTTAATGACGCGAAGAAACAGTCGCGCGACGCCGAACGAAAATCCGATTTGCGCAACATTCAAAGCGCACTGGAATTATTTAAAAATAAATATGGAGCCTATCCTGAGGGTTGTAACCCTGCCGGATCTTGGTCAGGCCAAATCGGGACTAGTTACGTATGTCCTGGTGGAGTGGGACAGTTTATAAAAGGGCGAAATGTAGAGGGAACCTATAGGGATTTTGCCGAATTTATGCCAGTGCTGCCCGCCGATAAAAAGTTAAATGGGGTAACTTCAGGGTATGTATATACCGTTAATGCTGCAGGTGAAGTTTATAAAATAATGGCCCTTGATACGGTTGAGTCTGAGGTAGTCAGTGAAACAAGTGAGTATGCTCGGTGTGGAGATATTACAACTAATACTACTAATGAGTGTACTAATGTTCCTGACTCAGCAACCCACGCTCCAATAAATGGTATCTACAATGATAGAGGAGGAACAAAGACTCCCTGCAACGATATTTCATCACTCGGTAATGATTATGCTCTTAGGGGTGGGTATGCAAGTGGTGTTAGTATGAGAGCTCGCGAATATTACTCAGATATCATTCGCTGTAAATAAAAGTAGGTAATTTAGTTTGTTACTTCTTCAAGGTGTTATTATAAATTTTATGAAAAAATATTCTTTACGACGAGGATTTACACTAATTGAAATCTTGGTGGTGATTTCTATTATCGGTATTTTGTCTGCAATTGTTTATGGAAATCTTGGTCATGCCAGAATTGAAGCAAAAAATAAAGCGATGCAAGCCAGTTTGAAAGAAGTTGGGCTGGCTTTAGGTGTTTATAAATCACTGAATAATCATTATCCTAATTCAACAGATGCGGCAGACTATGCAGCCTTAAAAACCCTGCTTGTTAATGAAGGGTTCCTTGCTAAAATGCCAGAAAATGCCGACTCGGCAAATCCCAATTGTGTTATTTCCTATAAAACAGATGCTGGCGGTTCTTACTATAAGATGACGGAGCTTTATTGTCATGAGGGTATAACGGGGGTGGCCGATGATGGTGTTCAACCTAGAGACCGACTAGCTCGTTGTCCAGATACCTGCTCGGATTGTGGTGGTGATACTTATAACGCTACATACACAGCCACGATTCCATTTTATGAAACCTATGCCATTTATAGTTATGGTGGACAATGTAAATAGCGACTATTTTATTTTTAATGATAGTTGTCTTTGTAGTGGAAGTGTTTAGTCTGTAATATTTGATAGTCGGCTAATACTAGATTGGTCGTTTTATTTACTACCGGCAAATCGTTGGTAATTCATTTTATTTTAGTTTCGAGATGTTATTATAAGTATTATGAACAGACATTTTTTACGGCGTGGATTTACTTTGATGGAATTGCTGGTGGTGATTTCTATTATAGGTATTTTATCGGCAATTTTATACGCCAATTTCACCGATGCCCGTATTGCGGCTAAAAACAAATCATTACAATCGGAATTGAAAGAGGTAAGCTTGGCACTAGAAGTTTACAAATCACAAAATAGCCATTATCCAATTTTGCCGGCAGGATCGTCTATTAATGACTATACTTATGATTTGTGGTACACCTTGATCCCAGAATTTATTGCGGATATGCCAGTGAAAGAAGATTCTTCAAATTCTGCCTGTGACATTACTTATGTTACCGACGCCACAGGGTCATACTATAAAATTACCGCCGCAGAGTGTGCTGGTGGAATAAATGCTGCTGCTGACGGCGTACATCCAGCCAGCGAGTTTGCGCGTTGTCCTATTAATGGCTGTGGAGTTTGTGCTAGTGATACTTATGACTCTAATTACATACTAACTGCTCCATTTTATGAATCATACGCTGTCTATAGTGTTGGTGGGGAGTGTAAATAATTGCTATGTATCTTAAAGAACTGACAATCAATGGTTTTAAGTCTTTTGCTAAAAAAAGTGAGTTAGAGTTTTCGGCGCCGATTACTTCGATTGTCGGTCCGAATGGTTCAGGCAAAAGTAACATTGCGGAATCTTTTCGCTTCGTGCTGGGTGAACAATCGGTTAAATCGATGCGCGGCAAGCGCGGTGAAGACTTGATTTGGGGCGGTTCCGAAAAAGTCTCGCGTGGTAATCGAGCTAGTGTGGCGGTTTTATTTGATAATAAAAGTCGTACTTTCGCCCTTGATTTTGATGAAATAAAAATTGAACGGATTGTCCATCGCGATGGACAAAATGAATATAAAATTAATGATTCAGTCGTACGGTTAAAAGATATTCATGAACTATTGGCGAACGCTAATATTGGTTCGACTGGTCACCATATTATTTCTCAAGGTGAAGCTGACCGGGTGTTAGCGGCTGGTCCGAAAGAACGACGGGAAATGATTGAAGATGCTTTAGGTTTGAAGTTATATCAACTTAAGAAGCAGGAGACGGAGCGTAAGCTCGACAAGACTCGCGAAAATATTGCTCAGGTCGAGTTGTTACGTCGTGAAGCGGCACCACATTTAAAATTTTTACAAAAACAAGTTGAAAAAGCCGAACGTTCATTGGAGGTACAAAAAGAATTAAGAATTAAATATGCTGAATATTTAAAAAGAGAAGATACTTACGTTGCTTTTCGTTTTGATAAACTTAATTTTGACCGTACTGAACCGGCCGAGAAGTTGGAGCAAACTAAGGAACGACTCGTGTCTGTCAAAAAAGTTTTAGAAGCAACGGAAGTACCAACTGTTTCAAATGAATCAGTTGAGGCTGAAAAAATGTTACAGGCCACTTCACAAAGTCGACACGCAGCTGAACGCGAATTGAGTAAAATTGAAGGTCAAATTTCTTTTATTGAAAGACGCTTAGCAATGCCGCCGAAAGTTGTTACTGACAGCAATGCCTTGGTGCCCAGAGCCCAACTAGAAAAGCTGGTTGAAGCAATTGAAAGTCATGCCGAGAAAGCTTTGAGTAAAGGCGGAGAATCGGTGCTGGAA
>JBEDID010000034.1:0-9314 GCA_041173745.1 Candidatus Parcubacteria bacterium
TTTATTGCGTAATCAAACAACACTTGCTTTATAGTTTGCGGATAGCCATGAAAATTAACTACGACTGGTTTGTCTTCAGTAAAGTAATGAGCAAAGTCATGTCGTAAAACCCGACATTGTGAATTACCAATACCAAGAGCTGATAGTGAAGTAATATTCACGAAGCGCATGCGGAAGTTTGGGATTTTTTGTCGTACCAAACTCACAGCTGCCAAAGCTTCCAAAGTTGGATAATCCCCTGCTGTCGCAAAGACCATGTGAGGATCTTCATCACTCGCAAAATCCCAAATTGAAACTCCGTCTACAATGTCTCGTTTTGCTTCCTCAAGGGTACGCCACACTGGAAGTGGCCGTTTTTCACAAACCAATACGTTAATCTCTTTGGTCGATTTCATCATGCGATCAAAAGCAACCAAGGCTGTGTTCGCATCGGCCGGAAAATAAACGTTAGTGAAACAACCTTGACGTTGCAAGATGCCGTCAATAAAACCTGGGTTTTGATGTGAGAAGCCGTTGTGTTCTTGGCGCCATGCACCGGAGGTAAGGATGTAATTAAGTGAAGCAATAGTTCCCCGCCATTTTACATCACGAGCAATCTTAAGGAACTTGGCGTATTGGTCTGCCATACTCGAAACAATCTGGACAAAGGCTTCGTAGGAAGCGAAAACTCCATGACGACCCGTCAGAACATAACCTTGAATCAAGCCTTGAAGACTATGTTCAGATAGCATTTCTAGTACGCGTCCATCCCAAGCCAAGTCTTTGTCCCACTCTTTATGTGGCCAAACAAAAGCGCGTTTAGTGTACTCAAATACTGCACCAAGTTTATTGGAATAAGTTTCATCAGGAGACATTAGACGCAAGTTGCGATTACCTTCGTTTAAGCGCATAGCATCACGTAAGTAAGCACCGATTTTTTCCATTCCACTTTCGGTGCCACAAATTGGATTATTTAAATCACAAGCAGCTTCGTTGTCGTAGTCTTCAACGGCTGGTAGAACAAGCGGCTTATAATGAGGTTCACCACCGCGAGCGTGCGGATTATCACCCATGCGGCGACCATCGCGCGGAATGAGACTTTGAATATCGTCGTCGAACCGCTCACCATCAAAGAGCTCATTAAAATGATACGAACGCAACCAGGTCTCTAATTGAGCGAGTTGACCAGCATCATGCTTGGCCGCTTCGGCAATCACTTGGTGAGAAAGACAGTTGTCTTCTATTTTGTTATTACCAATATAATCGATACTTCCCCAACCTTTTGGAGTCCGGAGAATAATCATTGGGAAACGGGGATTTTCATGGAGTGTTCCTTCTCGAGCACAGTGTTGAGTGAAACGAATTGATTCAATCGCATCATCCATCACTTTCGTCATGCGACCATGGACATCTTCTTCGGTATAAGCATCAACGAAGTGTGGCTCGTAACCGTAGCCGTAAAATAATGAACGCAGCTCCTCATCATTCATCCGACCAAAGAAAGTTGGCCCAGAAATCTTGTAACCATTAAGATGTAGAATTGGAAGCACGGCTCCGTTTGTGCCAGGGTCAATCAGTTTATTGAGGTGCCAAGCAGTAGCAGTGGGACCTGTCTCAGCTTCACCATCTCCGACGAGACAAGCAACGACTAAGTTTGGATTATCAAGAATCGCGCCGTATGAAGTAGAGAGTGAATATCCAAGTTCGCCTCCTTCAAGAATAACTCCAGGTGCTTCAGGATTACAATGACTAGGGTGACCGTAAGGCCAACTAAACTGTTTAGCCATACTCGCAATCCCAGCGGTAGTATGAGGGATTTTATCAAAATATTTCGTCAGGGTGCCTTCTAGAAAAAGATTAGCTTGGATGGCCGGAAATCCGTGTCCAGGACCAAGCACAAACATCATGTCAACATCATGCGCGATGATGGCACGGTTGACGTGGGCGTAAGTAAAATTAACGCCTGGACAAGTTCCCCAGTGTCCTAAGAGACGGGGTTTTATATGCTCAGACTTTAATGGCTCAGTTAATAAAACATTATCTTTTAAATAAATTTGCGCAGCTGACAAATAATTTGTAGCGCGAACGAACTTCTCAAGAACATTACTCATGTAAATATTCTAACAGGTTTTAGGAATGAAGTTGTCCCCTCCTGTGCAAAATGTAATTCTGCTATACTAGCCCTCATGTCTGATCTAAAAAAAGTAAAAGTAAAACGCAGTAGTGCCGGCTTAGGATTATTCGCAGCAGCGTCACTCACTAAAGGCGAATTAGTTATTGAATACACTGGCGAGACTGTCAGTGACGCCGAGGCTCAACGCCGCGGTGGTAAGTACCTTTTTGAACTCAATGAAAACTTCACTATCGATGGCACCACTCGTACCAATATCGCTCGTTATATAAATCACAGCTGTAAGCCTAATTGTTATCCAGAACTCAATGATAATGAAACCAAAGTTTTCATATTCGCTAAACGAAATATAGCTCCGGGAGAGGAGCTAACATACAACTACGGAAAATTTTATTTTAATGAGGTTATCAAACCACTTGGTTGTCGGTGCGAGAAATGCGCAGCTAAAATTAAATAGTTGGTTCTGGAGTAGAATCTTCTGTTGGTGGCGCGTCCTCTGGACGCGCCGTTTCTGCGGGAACATCAGAACTTTGTGTATCAGTGTCTGACACTTCATCAGCAGAACCATCTGCATTATCAGTCACCGCCTCAGTACTTGAAGCAGACACTTCTGTAGTTGACGCAGTAATCGCCGATTCAGCCTTAGTATTTGGAACACTGCCGCCAGTCCCCCGACCATGCAAACCACCGTCGATTTTTTTATCTTTGGAATCTGCAGAAGTATCCTGAACTGGTACTTCAACTGAACTCACTATCGTATCTAGCGCAGTAGCTGTATTAGTCCGAATTCTTTCATTACGAGACTCGATGGTTTTCTGCACGTCAATTAATCCTTTATCCGAAAAACCCACCGCCGCAGAAGCGCCGATACCAGTAAGTAATACTACTGCCACCACCATAAGCTGACGACGGCGGATTTTTGTTGCTTGTTGTTCAGCTCCAAATGACGTTGGAGCTTTTCGCGTTGCATCATCATCAACTTGTTCAGATACAGCTTTAGCTACCACTGTATCCGCTACTGATGCAACAGTTTTACGGGGAGCTCTTTTTCGAGGTACAGATGCAGTAGTCGCAATAGTTTTGCGCGGGGCACGGACAGTCACTTTATCAGCAGCACTAACACGCTTTGCGGGCGCACGCTTTTTTGGTACACGCTTTGGAGTTACGTCTTCATCAAATGAACTATCCATATGTCCCTAGATTGTACCATCCACAACGGCCAATACCAGAGGTAACAAACAGTTAGTTTATCAACAAGTTATCAAAGACTTATACCCAAGTCTTGTCTACTCACACATAATAAAACCCCAATTCCTAAAATAGGAATTGGGGTTTGAATTAACTTAAACAATTTAAGTTAAAATTTCTTCATGAGGTAATCTCTACATTCATTTGACCAAACGTATTTGATCAATTCTTGAGTCACAGACTCCGTCATCCATAAATTTTTAGGATCTTCGGCTGCAGTTAAACAGCCAGTCTTCTCTTTTTTGTCCAGTAGCTCCAGATAACTTGCGTCAAAATAGAAACCCATGATTTTTTTCACTCCTTCATTTGGCACTAATTCATAACCTGAATAAAAGGCACTGTACAATTGAGCAAAATCTAAACGCTGAGCCATCTGCTCATAAGTCCGCAGAGAAACCTTCTTTAAACCTTCAGACTGAGCATGATTTGACATCAAACCAAAAACAAGTTTACCTTTCCCAGTGTTTGGAATTTGATTAATAATTTCAATAATCTCATCCAATCGGTCATCGGAAATTGGTCCAACCAACTGCAGAAGTCTTTCTTCAATCTTAGCCATTATAATGCTCTTTGGATATTCTCCTCGTTCATTATAAAGATAAAGATATTTTTCAAGCGGCCAGTCTGTTTTTTCCAGCAAACTGGAAAAATGCTCAAACAACCTTTGGCTCTCCGGAAAAATTGTATTTGACTTGAATCCATGAAATTGCCTCAAAGTAGAAAGGCCGTAATAGAATACTCCCTGTGAATACACACCCTCTCCAACACCCATCACATACATCAAGTTATACCCTTCAAAGTCTGGTATTAAATCTATAATGCATTGTTCTACTTCTGTAACAATCTGGAAATACCCAAACCTATTAGCCAACACGTACAATACCCAATAAGCACCGAAGATTTTGAAATGCTTTGCACACACTAACCACTCTTCAAGGCATCTCACCAACAATCTATTTAGAAAGAGGTCGATTTCCTCCCTCTTTTCACGAAACATTGCGACTTCCATAAAAAGAGAATTGATAATATTGTATGATTGTCTGTAATCTAAAGTCTTAATATTGTTGAAAAAGAATTCCTCAATAGTACAACTTAAAATATACCAATCATAACCTCTATCATCAAAGTTTTTATGGTTATACAAATCTACAATGAGATACTTTGTGGTAAAGCCGATATTTACATCGACATAGTTATCGAATATTTTTCTAATTCCATTTACAGAATCGCCAAACAAAACTGTAGCTATGCCAAACCGAAAATATTTAAGAAAGATTAGAAAATTAGGCATTTCTAAACAACTAACATCTTTCATCATTTTCTTTAATATTTTTTTTGTATGTTTTTCGCTTTCGTGCAAAGCAATTAATTTTTTACCAAATTTTTTCAAACTTGGTAAAGCTACAGACGGACAACCCAGAAAGAAATCAAGACTTCTAACTACAGAAACTTTATTCCCTTTTAAACAATCACCTTCTAAGACAACTATCTCATGAATTATTTTTCGGGCTTCTTTCTGTACTAGAGTTTCATGAAAGGTTTTTATTTTGATAAAACCAAAAAATCTACTAAAACCTTCAGTGATACTGTTAACATTATCTAGTGTCATGTTCATGGCACACCTCATCTTTAATTTTTAAAGAACAAATCTTGTTTGATACACAAGCGTTTTGATACATGAGCCACCCAAGGGTGACTTATGACAATTTAACTTGGCACCAACGGGTACAATAACACATCTATCTGCTTAGAATTATACAACAATTTATAAAAATGTAAAGAGTTTAGCTTGTTTAGTTACCCTATTCGAGTTAAGTAAATTGAAAGTGCTACTGTATCAGAATCAGCTAAAATAATGCCCCGGTCGGAAATATAGTAAAAAGCTTCATCGATAGCGAAGCGTTGTAAGCGGATTGCTTGTGAATTAGTAATTATGTTTTGACTAAACACTTTGCCCGAAGCAGTCAGTCCTGAAAAATTTCCAAATTCATCTTGGGCAAACGAAACAGGAACGTCATGCTCATCGGAGAGAAAAGTGTCGTTAGTGTAGAGCGCCGGTATGGCCGCTTGCACCGAAGAAGCCATTCCACAAAATGTAAAAATTACTATCAACATAAATACCCCTCCCTGTTTCATATTGTGTTGAATAATACAATCATTTTCAATAAAGTCAATAACTTGAGTTTGGCAATTATATTCTTTTCAACCACCTTGCAAACTAACGCTAATATGGTACATTTTTGTAATCATCGCATCGCGGGTATTTTTATACTAAATTTGCCCGTCACGCTGGATATTTACATCATAATCAACACTAATTTGCGAACACCAATACGACAGTTTTCAGGGAAAGATACTCGAACCAGAATTAATCAGGCCATTCGTGCGCCAGAACTCCGAGTCATCGGCCCCGAAGGAGAAAACCTTGGTACCCTCACTCTCGCAAATGCTCTCAAAGAAGCCGAAAAAAGAAAGATGGATTTAATCGAAATCTCACCTAAGGCGAAACCGCCGGTGGCAAAAATCACTGACTTCGGACAATATCGTTATGAGACTAAGCGTAAGGCTAGTGTCGCTAAGGCCAAAGCCCACGTCACAGAAACCAAGAGCGTACAAGTTAAAATCGGTACCGGCGATCACGACCAACAACTTAAAGCTAAACGCGCCGCCGAATGGCTAGAAGAAGGACACAGAGTAAAAGTCGACCTCTTCCTGTGGGGCCGTTACAAATACATGGAAGCTGGTTTCCTCAAAGAACGTCTAGAGCGTTTCATGAAAATCATTCCCGCTGAATACAAACTGGCCGATCCTATAAAGAAAAGTCCCAAAGGCTTTACGGCCACTATCGAACGTGTAGCTACCGGCAAAACCCACAAGCCAAAAGTATTGCCCGAAGAGAAAAAAGAATCCGAAAAGAAAGATAAGCCAGTCAAAGAAGCTGGTGAAAAATCAAAGAAAAAATCACTCGATGATTTACTTGATGTCGGAATGATATAAAAGATAAATGTACAAAAATACCGCTAGATTTATAAGATCCAGCGGTTTTTTTACATCCGACTTATAATATGACACTTAAATAATCAGATTTACTGGACTTTTATGGCCAAGTACGGTATATTTTGCCCACTTTGCCACGCTTCTCTTTGTGGCCGAAGCCCGATCAAAAAAACCATCTACTATTATGAAAACAAACAAATCATTCACTAAGCGTATTAAAGTAACCAAGAACGGTAAGCTCGTTGCTCGTCGCCCTGGTCAAAACCACTTTAATGCCCGACAAACTGGCCGACAGCGACTTGCTCGTAAGCGAACTCAGCTTCTTACTCTAAGCAAGCGTATCACTCGACGGTTTCTACCAAGCACTGGTGCTTAATTTATCAGCAATAATAAAATACTATGGCACGCGTAAAAGGAGGCTTGATGGCCCAAAAACGACGACGTAACATCCTCGCTGAGGTAAAAGGTTACCGTCTACAACGATCAAAGAAGAAACGAGTCGCTCGAGAAGCGATCTACCACGCACAGCTTTACGCCTTTGCTCACCGCAAGGACAAGAAGAACGATTTCCGTCGTCTATGGACAGTTCGAATCAACGCTGCACTAATGGCTTATGGTCTTAAGTACAGTCGCTTCATCAACATGTTGAAAGTGAAGAATATCGAAATTGACCGCAAGATTCTCTCTACCCTAGCGGTTGAAAGCCCAGATGCTTTCGGTCGCGTAGTGGCAGAGGCTTCTAAGTAAAGATTTACTTTAAACAAAACCCGACCAGACTTTCAGTCTGGTCGGGTTTTGTTATTTTTTATAGACATCTTTGCGGTGCTGTACCTTTAGAATTACCATATTAGTACCAAACACTTCAAACAACACTCTGTAATACCCAACTCGCAACCTTTGTGCGCCTGACCACTCACCTGTCAAATGTTTGGCTACAGTCGACAAATCATCCAACAGTGCCGCCTGCCTAAGTTTCAATCCTACTCTTTTACGAATAACGGTGTCTAATTTTTTAAGGTCTTGAGAAGCTCTATCAGTAATAATAATTTCGTACGACATAATTTACACTATGTCACCGAACACGTCCTTAAAAGAATGAATTTTACCGTCTTTATATTCCTGCCGAGCAGCTTTTACATCAGCCAGCAAATCAACATCCTGCATCATCAAATAATCTTCGTATTCATCGATATCCATCAGCACTGAAGTTGGCACCCCTCGCTCAGTGATAATAAGCGGTTGCTTAGTACCCTTAACGTGGCTAAGGGCATCTTTAAAATTACTCCGTAATTTTGTCGCTTGAATAGTTTTAATCATATACTCGTATTATATACAATCCAAATGTACATTTCAAGTGTACAGAGTTAAAAATCAATTTCAATCTCAGCATTAGTATCCGGAGCAATCGCATTCACCCCCAAGTAATCCCGCAGACGTTGGGTTAGGAAAAGCGAGGCTCTCTCCTCACCCATGGTCACAAACACCTGTTTTGCGCCGTCACAACCGCCGTTAACGAACTCTATTAGCTGATTGCGGTCTGCGTGCCCTGAATAGCCTCTTATGGTCGCAATTTGAGCATTTACCTGCACTTCTTCCCTATCAAGCCAAATCTTCTTAGCGCCGTCTTGAAGCAGTCGGCCGATACTTCCAACTGATTGATAGCCCACCAAAAGCAACGTGGTATTAGTGTCATCGAGGTATTCTTTTTCGTGCGCACGAATCCGACCACCATGACTCATTCCTGAACCGGCAATAATTATCTTTGGCCCAGGGACATTGGAAATCTGACTCGACTCTTTAACTGTTTCTGTGAAAGACAAACCATCAAACTCGAAGATATCATCGCCGCTGGCAATTTGTTCTTGAATCTCCGGTTTTAGAAACTTGGTCGATTTCCGATAAATGTCGGTCACTTTGATAGCCAGTGGCGAGTCGAGATAAGTTTTAATTGTCGGAATTGCCTTCGACTCAATTAGGTTATTTATTTCCAACAGAATCCCCTGGGTTCGTTCGAGTGAAAAAGCCGGAATGATAAGGGTGCCCTTTTTAGCAATAGTGTCTTCGATGTAGTGTCGTAATAAGGCTTCGCGCTCGGCCACTTCTTCATGGACTCGATCGCCGTAAACACTTTCCATTACCATATAATCGTAGTCGGTAGGAATTTCTGGTGCATCCATTAACGGCTGTGGCACATTTCCGATATCACCAGTAAATACCACTTTGTTACCATGGCGAGTAAAGGTAACTATCGCTGAACCAAGAATATGACCAGCATTGGTAAATTCGGCTGTTACTTCATCCTCAAGTTTAATCGGCTCATGGTACTCGGCGGTTTGCCAAAGAGTAAAAGCCAGGTCGATATCCTCCTGACCATAAATCGTTTCAGTTTTATCACGTTCCGCTTCATACTCCATAATATGCAAAGCATCAGCGAACATAATGCGCGCTAAGTCACGCGTCGGAACTGTAGAATAAATCACTCCTTTAAAACCGTCGCGCACCAACTTAGGAATCCGACCGATATGATCGGCGTGCGCGTGCGTTACAAATAAAACATCCACGTGAGTTGGGTCATAAGCAAAATCTTTTGCGTTAATTTCTTGCGCAAATTTATCACCTTGTACCAAACCACAATCTACTAATACTGCTAACTTCCCTGTGTCGAGCATAAAGTTAGCGCCTGTCACAGAACCAACTCCGCCGTAAAAACCAATCATTGAACTCATATCACCTTATTGTATACGGTGTCGCAGAATTGCGTGAGTAAGTAATCCCCCACTGAAGCCAAGGAAGATGTCTTTAGCCGTATCAAACACATAATTACGCGTACCAGCAATACCATAATGGTACTCAAAGATTTCCCAACTGATTGTCGCAACAAACAAAGTCGAGAACACCAACCGACCGGTCGGCTTAATATGAAAACCGGGAAAAGTCGCCAAGGCATGAATCCCCAGAC
>JBEDID010000035.1:0-9280 GCA_041173745.1 Candidatus Parcubacteria bacterium
GATTTGGTGCATCAATTACGCACTTTTCTTAAGCGTGAACAAGGTGAGGTGATTGATACTTCGCAGGCTGATAAAGCAGAATTACACTCTCTTCAAAAAAGTCTTAAAGTGGCGGAGAAAGAGGTGCAGGAGGCGATTGAAACAGAGTCAACTCAACGTACTGCGTGTGAAAAAATCCGCTCTATGCAAGCCCTGGATACCGAGAAAAATCGCGATGCAGAACGAGAGTTATTTTCACTTCTTAATGAACGTCGAGAACTCGAAGCCACAATCGGTACGATTGACCGAGAGTTGATTGTTTTGGAACGTGACCGAGCTGATTTTAAACAACAGCTGCAAGAGGCTGTGTCGCTTTTGGGTCGGGGCGCTTCTGATTACTACAGCTTAGAAATCCTTGATGAACACGGTGTCGTTATGGCCGATGAAATACTAGTGACGGAAGATCGTTCTGTCCAGCGAACGCGTCAATATGGCCTAGAAAAATTGAAGATTCGGCTTGAGGAATTAGGTATTGGAGCCACTGAGGATTTGTTAAAAGAATACAATGATACTAAAGATAGAGACGCTTTTCTGGCGCATGAATTAGCAGACTTGGAATCTTCGGTCGGTAATCTCAATGAACTAATTGTTGAAATGCAAAGTAAGTTGCACGAACAATTCTTGTCGGGAGTAGAAAAAATCACTAAAGAGTTTAATACTTTTTTTATGTTGATGTTTGGTGGTGGTTCGGCTGCTCTACAATTGGTCGCACTTAAGAATCGGACTGAAGAGGGTGAAGAAGACGGTAAGATAGAAGAGGGAGTAGAATTACAGGTTTCTCTGCCTAATAAGCGGGTTAAAGGGTTGGAGATGCTGTCTGGGGGTGAGCGAGCATTGACATCAATCGCACTGATTTTCGCTATGAGCCAAGTGAATCCGCCCCCGTTTATTATTCTCGATGAAACCGACGCTGCGCTCGATGAAGCTAATAGTCGTCGCTACGGTGACATGATTGAAGCTTTGGCCAAGAAGTCACAATTGGTATTAATTACCCACAATCGCGAAACGATGAGTCGAGCCGGCATTCTCTACGGCATCACGATGGGTATCGACGGCGTCTCTAAAGTCCTGTCAGTAAAATTCGAAGAAGCCGCCGCGGTGGCTAAATAAAAATGAGCAAACGAGCGTAGCGACTGTTGCGAATTTGCCCCGTCTTAGGGCAAATTATCGGCGCCCAATCATTAAGTATCGAATATGAGTAAATCATCTAAAGACAAATAAAAGCGCGTCCCTGAGGACGCGCTTTTATTGATAATATAAATATATTGTGGTGACTTCGAGCTAATGATAAAGGTTTATGATAGCGCTCGAGCAGTAAAAGACTCTATTCCAGCAGGTAAGACAATAACTCTTGTTGGTGGAACTTTTGATCTTCTTCATGTTGGACACCTTCATCTATTAGAATATGCAAAAAAATTAGAAACTATCTTGGTTGTGTGTGTTTTATCTGATAAGAATGTTAAGTCTTACAAAGATTTTAATAGACCAATTATTAAAGAAGTTTACAGAGCAAGCATGGTTGCAGCATTACAGTGTTCTGATTTTGTGTATATATCCGATATGGATACAAATCACCAAGACATGCTTTCCTTAATCAAGCCTGATAGCGTGGTATTTGGTATTGACGACACTAATCATTGTAGACAAACTGCAAAAAAAAGAGAACAAATGATAAGGTCAAATTTCCCTAATATTAAAATTCATTATCTAGAGCGTTTTTATGATGAATCAGTATCGACTAGCGCATTTATTCATAAAATTAAAGAATCTTAATTTTTTAAATTTAACAGTCTAGCAAAAATACTTACTAGACTGTTTGTGCATTGTCTTGTATCCTCTCTTGAGTGACCTAAGTTCTTTTCATTAATAGATGAAGTGTGGTTACTTATTTCTATAACATTAATAACGAAAGGATGGGATTATGTGGAAATTTCATACTATTATTCGGGTGTTGCAAGATATGCGAGCTGATAATACAAGAGTGCTAATTTCTCAACAAGAGATTTCTGTTTGTTGCGTTGACTTAGCTCTTGCAGTACAGCAAAAATATCAACCAGATTTTGTTGTTGCTATTGACACTGGAGGCTCTGTTCCGGGGGAATTGATCGCTCTGTCTATGAATGTGCCAGTGGTGCATGTTGTGATTCGTCGAAATATAAATATTGTTCGTAAATATAGTTTAGATCCGATTCCTTTGCGTTGGATAATGAGTATGTATCACCACTATTTGTTTCAAACAATAAGGCCTGTTATTACTAAAGATGTCAGTTTTGATATGTCAGGTAAAAAGGTTTTGATTGTAGATGATAGTCTACACACGGGAGCAACAATCGACGTTGCTGTAGATTATCTTAAAGGAATAAATGTTTCAGAAATACAGATAGCGACACTTTCGTATGTTTCTAAAAGAAAGCCAGATTTTTCGGTGCTCCCGTTTGGAAACTATTCATTTCCGTGGTCAAAAGATTTTAAAAAACTTTGATTACATAATCGCGATTGCTTGCATTGCTGGCAATCGCGATTTCTTATTCTATATAAGCAACAGTATTATTTTTTATGGCTTCTAAACACGCCGGTATACTTTTCTGTAAGCTTGGAGAAAGTAGAGATATTGCATTTTGAGTAGAAATAAAAATATACTCATCCAGCTCTTCTGTCTGCAATTTTATTTTTGATACCTGTTCAGTATTCAACGTTCCACCATAAAAAACAAATTTGAGTGAGTCGCTGAAAAATCCTTTTTTATGTCCGTAATACAGACCAACTAATTGTAACTTGGTAATATTTAGCCCGATTTCTTCTTTTGTTTCTCGAATGGCCGATTGAAGAGGAGATTCATTGTCCTCTGTTGAGCCCCCAGGAACAAGCCACCCGTCTTTGTAATTAGGTTTGAGAATAAGTAATTCTTCTTTTTCGTTAAAAAATAAAACTGCCGTCCCAACTTGTTTTTTAGGTAGTGTTGCAGCGTATTCCTCATCGGTAAATTTCTTTGTCATTTCCCATTTTACCACCTTAGGTTATTTAAGGAAAATGTTGAGATATTTATTTATAATACATTGTTGTGTTTAGTGTGTTTAAAAAAAGCTCATACTAACATTGTCATTAAATTAGAAAAAGATATTTTTAATGAATTTCCAAGGGAACAAGATAATATTAAGAAACTTTCAAAGGAAGGGAAAATTAAGCTTACAAAAGCTGATTTACTAAGAATTTATGGCAAGAACTGGGAAGATATAATTTCTACTTTGATTAGAATCGGAATCATTAGATTCGTTAAGGATTCAAACACTTATAGGGTAGAGTTTATTTTTAGACCCGCTCTTGGTTTGGCTTATTCTTCATAAAGATTTTAAACGGACTCTGTCCTCTTACTTTGAGGTAAAAGTGAATGTTTTAGTATATTTTATTAATTCTTGCCTTCTGTGTTGCACTTACTACATTGATTTTCCTACTAATGATTTAGTGTCTGATTCCAATTCTCACGTATCTTCGCAACAAGTCAAATAAAAACACCGATTTTATCGGTGTTTTTGTTTGGTTGTGTGATTTTCTGTGTGGGGTTATTTTGTTACTGTCTCTTCTACCAACTCAAAATCAATTTGTCTTTCGTCTTTGTCTGCTCGCACTAGTTTGACTGTCACTTCATCGCCGAGGCGGTAAGTCTTGCCGTGTTTTTGGCCTTTGATACGGTACTTCTTAGCTTCATGTTCAAAGAAGTCACTCTTGATACTGGCAAGCTTAACCATGCCTTCAGCCATTGATTCTTGCTCTTGCACATAAATGCCCCAGTCGGCCACACCGGTAATAATACCAGCGAAAGTTTCTCCGACTTTGTTCATCATAAATTCTACTTGCTTGAATTTGATTGAGTCGCGTTCTGCCGAAACTGCATCCATTTCTCGAGCGGAACATTGGATGGAAATTTGTTCGTATTTGGCAGTTTCTTTTTGTCCAATGTCAGAACCATCGAGGTGACGCCGTAGCATGCGGTGAGACATTAGGTCGGGGTAACGTCTAATTGGGGAAGTGAAGTGAGTGTAATACTTAAACGCTAAACCAAAGTGCCCGATGTTGCGAGTCGAGTAAATCGCTTTAGCCATCGAACGGATACTGGCAGTTTTGATGAGGTTTTCTTCTGGCTTACCTTCAACTTCTTTCATGAGTCGGTTGATGGCGCGAGCTTCAACTACGCCTTTGTGGGTTTCAAATTCGTAACCAAGAGCGTGTACAAAAGTAGACAACTCTTCAATTCGTTCTGGATTGGGGACATCGTGAATACGGTAAATAAAAGCTAACTCGCGATTTAAGCTTTTGGCTTTATCATTGATATAAGTAGCGACTTCTCGGTTGGCCAGGAGCATGAAGTCTTCAATCATAAGCATGGTTTCAGTCCGGTGCTTTTTGTAGGCTCGAATTGGTGCGCCACGTTCATCGAGTTCAAACTTTACTTCGGGTTGTTCAAAAGCAATGGCTCCACTTTGGAAACGTTTGTTGCGGAGAATACGGCCGAGCGTCATTAGTGTAGTAAGTTCACTTAAATAGTCACCTTCATTTTTGTCGAGTATTTCCTGGGCATCTTCGTAACTAAAACGTTTGTCTGAATGAATGACAGTTTGACCGTACCAAGCACTTTCGATGTGACCGTCGGTCTTAAGTTCAAAGATGGCTGAGAAGGCGAGTCGGTCTTCATTAGGCCGCAGGGAACAAAGGTCATTGGAAAGTACTTCTGGTAGCATTGGAATCACTCGGTCAACCAAGTAAATGGAAGTGCCGCGTTCAACTGCTTCGGTGTCGAGAGGTTCTCCGTCAACTACGTAATGGGAAACGTCTGCGATGTGAATACCGACTTCGATATTTCCATTGGGTAGAGTTTGCACCGAAAGAGCGTCGTCGAAGTCTTTAGCGTCAGCCGGGTCGATGGTCATGGTGGTGATGCCTCGGATATCACGTCGCTTCGGGTCTTTAAGAGCAGCGGCGAATATCTCGTCTTTCTTTTCGTAAAGCTCGTGAGCGGCTTGCTGAACTGACTCGGGAAAATCTTTAGAGAATCCGCCAGAACGGATGATGGCCTGCATTTCAGTTTCGTGGTCACCAGAGCGACCTAGGGTTTCTACTATGTTGGCTGACGGGTCTAGGAGTGGATTTCTCCAACTAGAAATTACTACAGCTACTTTCATGCCGAGGTCGTTTGAGGTTGATTCTGGCAATAGAGGCTTAATGTGAATGCGGCGGTTGTCTGGCATCATAAAACGTACTGATACACCATTTTCAACGCGTTCTTTGACTGTACCAATCAGTTCACGGTGGGCAGATTTTACAACCTTTAATACTGTACCGTCTTGACGACGACCAAGAACCTTCTTTTTAAGTTCAATTTCAACCATGTCGCCATCGAGCGCAAAGCCGAGGTCTTCGCGGTTGATTACAATGTCTTCTTCAAAGTCTGGTAATCTGACAAAGCCGGTCCCTTTGCCGCGCACCATGATGGCGCCTTCATAAGTAGTATTCATGGGTGCTAGTATAGCATTTGTATAAAAGACTGTCAGTTGCTATGATGGAATTGAAAGAGTCTTCTTTCATATCTATACATCCTTCTGTTCTTCGTGTCCTACCTTTTATATTTATAGGTAGGACTTTTTTTATCTAACTTATTTCTCATAATTTATTCTTCACATACTTCGGTGTGAATTGGGTGTGTAGCATTTAATCCTCGGTAACATTAAAAATAAGTTATGGTGAATAGGCAACCTTTTATCTATTGACCTTTTCCACCAGTCTGGTATGCTAGCCCCACTATGTTAATGATGCGTTTACAACGAGTTGGCCGTAAAAATGATCCCTCTTACCGGATCGTGGTCACCGACAAAAGAACTGGTCCGAAAAGCGATAATCATATCGATCGGCTTGGTTCATATAACCCAAAGATGAATCACGTTCAACTTGATGCAGCCAAAGCTAAAGAATGGTTGTCTAAAGGTGTACAACCTTCTGATACTGTTCACAATATCTTAGTTAACGAAAAGGTAATTGACGCGCGAAAGATTAACGTCTTGCCCCGTAAATCTCCAATTGTTGATGAAGCTGCAATCAAACGAGCCGCTGAAGAAGCTGCTGCTAAAGTAAAGGCTGAAGCAGATAAAGTAGCTGCAGAAGCAAAGGCGAAAGCTGACGCTGAGGCAAAAGAAAAAGCTGACGCTGAAGCCGCTGCCGTCGTCGAAGCACCAGCGCCTGAAGTTGTTGCTGAAGAAGTTGTAGCCTAGAGTAATCGGTAGTTCACGTATCCGTCGTTGACGGATACGTGAATTTTTCGTATTATTTTAGGAGCACGTCTTTTAATTGACGTTTGCTTACCAGTTATAGCCAAATTTGTTGTATGGATACGTACGAAGACAAGCAGTTTCTAGATAGTCTTGTAAGAGCTCTCGTTGACCACCCTGAGTCGGTTGGAATCAATCGCACTGTAGACGAGATGGGGGTACTCCTCACGCTTGATGTACACGCGGATGATATGGGAAAAATTATTGGACGTTCTGGAAACACTGCCAAAGCTATCCGAACCCTCTTGCGAGTGGTTGGAATGAAACACGATGCGCGAGTTAATCTTAAGATTAACGAACCTGAAGGCGGAAAAGGAATGAGTCGAGAGATGTCAGAAGCTATGAAGGAAGATAATCCAGTAGCTGCTACGACTAAGACCTTAGACCAAGCTATCGACGATTTAAAAATATAGACGTTTGATTAAAAGCGTAGCCCTACAGGCTACGCTTTTTTTATGTTATGATTTTTTAATGCACTTCCACATCATCACCCTATTTCCAGAAGTTTGCCAAGCGTACACGGACGCTAGTGTGTTGGGGCGGGCGCAGAAAACTGAAAAGGGGAAAGGGGCGAAGGTGCGCGGGAAGAAGATTGTGGTTAGTTACTATAATCCACGCGATTACTCCAACGACAAGCATCGTAAAGTTGATGACAAGCCATATGGTGGCGGTCCTGGGATGGTGATGAAGGCTGAGCCGGTTTTAGAAGCGTGGGATAAAGCGGTGGGGCGAAAAAAGGATCAAAAGAAAGTGAAAACCTTAATTATGTCGCCACGCGGTAAGCTGTTTACGCAAGAGGTTGCCAAGGAGTACGTGAAAAAATACGATCATATTGTCCTGATTTCCGGTCGGTACGAAGGGATTGATGCGCGAGTGCAACAAGTACTCAAGGCGGAAGAGGTGAGTGTGGGCGACTATATTTTAACCGGTGGGGAATTGCCAGCTTTGACGATTGTTGACTCGACTGCTCGTCAGATTGAGGGTGTGCTTGGCACACATGATTCACTTGAAGATGATCGTAATACGACTGGCGAAACTTACACTCGGCCGGAGGAATTTGTTCATAAAAAGAAAAAGTATAAAGTTCCAGAAGTGTTTGTGGGTGGTAATCATAAAGAAATAGAAAAACGGCGCAGTCAGAAATAATTTTAATATATCTTTTTTAGTTGCCTGTTAGTTTGATTTGATTGCAGCAGAAGAGCTATTTTTGTGCTAATATTATTTGAGTAGCAGGTATTTATTATAACTATTAAGTAATAAAAATATGGAAACACAAACACATGAAGAATCTACTTCAGCAGCAGAAACTCCAGAAGTAAAAACTAGCGGTGGAGCGACTAGTGATGTTTCAGAGTATCGGACTTTTGCAATTTTGGGTTACATTTTACCATTTTTATTTTTCCTGCCTCTCCTTGATGAGAAAACTAAAAACGTACCTTATGTACGGTTCCATGCCAATCAACAGTTAATTCTACTTATTCTATCAGTTGGAATTTACTTATTAAGTGGACCTCTGTTTATGGTGTTTTTCGCTTTGGGTATATTTTTGATGCAATTAATAAATGTGGCGGTTTTAGTGTTAGCGGTGCTGGGGGCGGTTCGTGCTTATAACGGAGAAATGAAAGAGTTGCCGCTAATTGGACACTTTAGACTTTTAAAATAATAATCCTTAGCTTTGAGGGTTAATATAGAGCTGATTGTGATGTTGTCTTTACAATTGGTTTATTAGTAGTATAACTGTGAACGGACATAAGTTCGCCTGGTCCAGGCAAAATAAAGGAGAAAGTGATGAAAAGTATAACGCAAAGTTTGTCTAAATCTAGAGCTGGTTCATCGAAAATTATTTATCTCAAAGAAAATGTTGAAGATAGTTATTTGGAATGTTTGCAGTTTGTATTTACAAATCAGGTGTCAATTTTTGATATCGGTCCGTTGCCGCAGTTATTTCCGGGTTTAGGTAACCTTCGCTGCGCAATCTCCGGTTATCTTTTTCAGAAGATGAAAAAGGCTGGTTTTGATACACATTATATCAGCCATGATATTAAAGCAGCTACGATGAATGTTAAGGCTTTTAATGTCAAAGAGCTAGATGCCGACTACGGCGAGGATGCTTATGGTCGTGTTCTGGGGGTTGAAGTGATTTACCGTCGTGTGATTACTGAGAAGTTAATGAAGCGAATCAAAGCTGGTGAGATTGATTCTCGTTCAATTGAACTCCTGACTACTGATGGTATGGTTTATGTTGGAGCTGCGCTGTCACCACCATTTGTTGAGTGTACTACCAAGTATGAACCGGCGGATCGTTATCTGTCTGATGTTGAGGCTGCTAGAGTGGCGGGTGTGAACTATGAAACCTTGTTAAAAATGTATCATATGGTCATTATGGCAGCTGATTTTTTAACGGCGATGTTTGCAAACTGTGGCCCTGAATCGGTGGATGGTAATCTCACAGGTTACGACCTATTGGATGGTAAATTCGAACTTGGTTTACTGCGGTCTGGAGAAATTGTCATTGTCGACTCAATTTCGCCAGATGAAATGCGCTTGGTGAGACGGTCCGATGGACAGAGTTGTGACAAAGATCCAGTGCGGGAATATTATCAAGATAACTTTCAAATCTGGTACCAGTCGGTACTGCAGGCCAAAAAAGAGTATCCGGATGATAAATCTATGTGGCCAGCGTATCCAGATGAGCCAATTCCTGAAAAAACTATTCAAGATGTTGTTGGTTGTTATCGTAGCGTAGCAGAAGCGATTGGGGCGATACCAGTTTTAGTCACTGTTTAAGATTAATTGTTCCTCGTAGTGTGATGTATTGGCGCTTTCTCTTCGGAGGAAGCGCTTTTTTTGTTTATTTATATAGGGGAAATGGCTTGAAGGGGAGTTTGGTGGGTAGAACGGGGTGGAACCCAAAGGGTTCCACC
>JBEDID010000036.1:0-8869 GCA_041173745.1 Candidatus Parcubacteria bacterium
AATAAGTGTAGCACATTCCCCCACCCTCGCTCACTCTAGACAACTGAATGTTTGTTATACTTAAAGCATGACTATCCCACCCCATAATCCTTGGTCCGATTCACTAACTCAAATAGAAAACTCACTATCAACCAATCTAACTTCTGGATTAAGTACGAAGGAAGCAGAAATAAGACTAAAGACTAACGGCGAGAATATTTTTCAATCTAAATCTGGTCCAGGAACCTTAACTATTCTTTTACGACAATTTACCAGTCCTTTAATCATAATTTTATGTATCGCCACCATCACCACCGCTGCTCTTGGCGACTGGTTAGATACTTATATTATTGCTTTAGCTGTAGCAGTAAACGCAGTCCTGGGATTCATTCAAGAATATAAAGCTGAAAAAGCTATCGCTGATTTGCGTTCTTATATTACGTATCGCACGCGAGTCATTCGTGACGGACATGAGCTAGAAATCGATCCTCGACTGCTCGTGGTGGGAGACATTATTCATATTGCCAACGGCGCCCGGATTACGGCTGATGCGCGCATCATAAAAGAAATAAACTTCACTACCGATGAGTCCATCTTAACTGGCGAATCACTACCTGTAGAAAAGTCAGCTGAAACACAATCTGAAACCACCACTCTACCAGAGCGATCTAATATGCTCTTCGCCGGAACATTAGGGGTTGATGGTTATGCTTATGCTGTAGTAACAGCCACGGCCTATCATACCGAAATCGGTAAATTAGCTTTATTAGTAGACGAAACTGACAGAGAAAGCACACCACTCCAAAAAGCCTTAACTCAATTAACTTGGGTAATTATCGTTTTTACCTCAGTAGCTGTCGCTTGTATTTTCATTGCTGGACTAATTAAAGGCCAGCCTTTGTACGACATGTTGATAATTTCTATCGCTGTCTTAGTTGGTTCAGTACCAGAAGCCCTACCTATCGGTCTCACGGCCATCCTTGCCATCGGAGTTAGTAGAATCGCCAAGAAAAATGGCATCATGCGCAGTCTCACGGCCGCAGAAACACTGGGCTCTACCACTGTGATTATCACTGACAAAACTGGTACTTTGACGGAAGCAAATATGCGTTTGGTGGACATAGACAGCGTCGAAGACCTGATTGCGCCTAATTTTACCCCCAGTGATCACCACGACAATTTCACAGAACAGCAGAGAGAGATTTTGACGCTTGCCCTCTGTGCCAGTGACGTCACAACCGAAAACCCAGAAGATGATGCAGAATCGTGGGTCATGAGCGGCTCAGACCTCGAAACCAACATTGTGCGCTCTGCCGCCAGACAAAACATAACCCAATCTCAAGTCGAACGCTCAGGTATTCAAATTCGTATTCCTTTTAGTTCCAAGTATAAATTTTCAGTCTCTCGCATTCCGACTCAATACTTACCAAAACACCTTGATCAATTTGAAAATCCTCACGTAGTTATGGGTGCGCCAGACATCATTCTTAGTCGTTCTCAACTTGACGCTGGAACTAAAGCCCAATTACAGAAAGCGATTGAAGCACACAGTCGCCATGGACGGAGAGTGTTAGGTATTGGTCTATTCACTCCAAAAGCAAATCCATCAGCCATTACCACGGAAGATGTGAACGAGATGACTTTCCTTGGTATCCTTAGTTTCCATGACCCAATTAGAGTTGAGGTACCAGAAGCTCTCAAGCGCATTCAATCTTATGGAACAAAAGTTATTATGGCTACTGGCGACCTGTCCGGTACAGCGCTTGCGGTCGCCCAAGAAATCGGCTGGAACGTAACCGAGGCCAACGTTTTGACTGGTACTCAACTCCAGCAACTTTCTGACGAAGATTTATTGGCGATTTTAGACCGTATTCAAATTTACGCCCGAGTAACCCCCCAAGATAAACTCCGCATCACCAGGCTGCACCAAGAACGCGGCGAAATTGTCGCTATGACAGGAGATGGAGTAAACGACACTCCTTCCCTCAAAGCGGCTAATATCGGCATTGTGGTCGGCTCAGGCAGTGATGTAGCCAAAAGTGTAGCCGACTTAATCTTGCTCGATGACAACTTCAAAACCATTGTCTCAACAATTGAAGAGGGTAAACAAATTTTAGCGAACATAAAGAAAATGTTTGTATACTTAATGTCCAACTCACTTGATGAATTAATTCTTATTGGCGGGGCGATTATTTCTGGAGTAGCACTTCCACTAACAGCGGCTCAGATTATTTGGGTCAATATGTTCACCGGCAGCTTACCGGCTATCGCCTTTGCTTTTGATCGTCAGTCAATGCGCGAGACGCAAGAGACCAGTCGAACATTCTTTGACCCCCGTGTCCTTTTCCTAACTATTTTTATCGGCATGGTAGTTTCTGTCATGTTACTTGGTCTATATTTAACACTCTTAAAATACGGAATAGACATTGATTTAGCACGCAGTATTTTGTTTGCTAGTTTCGGCAGCTACACGCTTTTCATCGCCTTTTCTTTCCTCGACCTCAGTCGTCCACTCTTCAAATACAGCCTGACTGACAACAAGTTATTACTCGTTGGAGTAGGCATCGGTTCACTCTTAATGATACTAACTTTTACAGTTCCCTTCATGAGAAACACCTTTACTGTTACTCCATTATCACTACCTTGGATTGGGTTTGTTTTCCTTTGGATTGCGGCTAATGTTTTAGTAGTAGAAGCATCAAAATGGTTTGCGAATAGATTTATCATTAAAATAGTGGACAAAACATAAAAAGTATTGTAGTTTTAGGCTTACTTATGGCTGTAAAACCTAACTTCATACGCAAAAAGAAACGCAAAGTGCACGGCGCTACTTTTTGGAATATGGAGTATACCAACCCTGAATTTCTCAAACTATCAATTAAGGAAAGTGCTGACTTAGCAAAATTTACGCGTTGGATTGAACGTCGCGAGCGCATGGATATTTTGGCACCAGGAACTAGTGTAATTGATGCCGGCTGTGGCAATGGTCGTAATCTAATTTTCTTAGCCAATACTTTTGGCATGCACGGCGTAGGTGTCGACATTTCCTCAGCCGCTATCGCTCAAGCCAAAGCCGCTTCTAAAGACTTTAAGATAGATTATGCTGTCGGTACAGCTGGTGCCGTTTTTCCGGTCGCCGATGAATCACAGACTTTAGCGCTCGACATGATGACTTCTCACTTCTTAGCCAAAGAAGCACGAGAGTTACTCCGTGACGAATTGTTCCGAACACTTCAACCTGGTGGTTACCTGTTTATGAAAACGTTCCTGAAAGACAAAGATCAACACACAGCACGCCTTATTTCAGAAAATCCTGGTGAAGAAGCTGGCAGTTATATTCACCCTGTTATGGGCGTGGCAGAGTATGTCTACAGCGAAGAAGAGTTGGTAGATTTCTTAAGTGAAAAGTTTATCGTCCGCAAAGTCTACCGCTCCCACCGCCACTCCAGCAAAGGCAAAGCCTTTAAACGCCGCACTATTTCAATTTACGCCGAAAAAGATTACAAGGGAAGATAACAGAAGAAGTTAAAAATGCAACCATACTTCACTCAGTCGTAACCTTATGAATTCCAGACAACATCTTTCTACACACAAACTTCCAAAGCCATAACCATTGAAATATTATCTGTGGCTACAACAGTAGCCAAAAGAAATCCCTCGGGCGCGCGAAGCGTCCGAGGGACAAAGGGTCTAAGGTCAAAGTGCTGAGGATCAAACAGTCTGTTTCTGGACCACCAAGCGATGGCGATCGTCGGCGACCCAGACATTGTCGTAGCCAAAGCGGCCCACGCGGGCCTCGAGCTCGCCACCACCCACGCTGACGTCAGCGACGAACAGCTCTCCTTTCACTTCAAACAAGAAGAACGTGCCGTAGCCTTCTTGCCGAAGTGAGTCGCGATGCGAACGGCAGAACTCCTCGATCTGCCCCTGTGTGAGGCAGAGCTTGCGCGGATCGCCGAGCGACCCAAACAGGGTTTTGTAGTTACCGTCACGTGACATCTCGTGCACGTCGACTGCTGTCTCAGTCGTATCTTCCCCAGAGACATCAGTGCCCCAGTTTTCTAAGTCACCATCGAGCCAGCCTGTGAAAACCTTCTTCGCTTTGGCCAGCGTCGCTTTGCCCTTGGTCGGGGCGAGCGTGACGGTTTCGAGATGACGGAGGCATGTCTTCGGAGTTTCTTCCGGGACAAGACCAGCGAGAAACTTGTTCAACGCCTTAGGGTTGTCGATCCATCCCTGCATCACGTCCGGAGGCATGATTGGGAGGTTTTCAAGGATGCGAGCACCCAATTTCAGTTCTTGCTTATCCATGATGGTTTTTCCTCTCGGTTTTCATCATTTGCTAGAGGGATCTCAAGATTTTGAGTTTACCATAGCTCCAAATCAGCAATATTGCGAACTTGGAGCTATGGTAAATATAAAAATAACAACGTTTTGTATAATAACATATTTATGTTCAAAGTCAATGATTTGTTTTGCCGTGTTATTTAACTGCTTGCTTAATATGCCAGACAAGACGTTCGTAAGACCATCTATCTAAAGCTCTCTGTCCACTCAACATAGAGGTGAAGAAAACGGGCACTTTCTTTTCCATACCAGTGTAACAATGGAATCCTTTCTTCTTATCCCACACCAAATCTTCTTTCAGATAGTCACGAACGACTTGTGAACCAAATGCATTACTTACCACATACATTTAGGATTCACGGTATGTAGAGCTTCCTTAAATACAGCCAGCTGATCTAAAGCGAACTCATTTAGCTTTCCCTTATCATGAATTCGCTTCATGAAGCTAGTTTGGGAAGTTTCTCTGTATAGGAATAGATCAATATGATTCCATGGCATATTTAGTGCTTTTGCCATTTCAATTGGCCTACCAAAATAGAGTGAGTAATTTGTGTATGCATACTTATCCATAGCGATACACTGATCTACAAACTCAACTCGACTGAAGTTATCACTGTTCTCCTGTCCCTTCTTCGTAAACCGTACCGTACTCCATACCAGTCTTTTGTAGTTCTTTGGCATCCTTAAACAAAACATTACTAGGTGGCACAAAGACACTACCGTCAACCACCGCCCAAGGTTTACATTTATACTCAACATCGACATCAAGCCCAACTGGAGTATTAGACCGTCCTTCAGTCTGACTAACATCAGCTGTAGCCATTTTTACCCCATATGACTGACCGGAAATCACCGACCAGACATAAACATCAGCTCCATTTAAAATCATTGAAGACAAAACCTTTTCACTAACTTCTGGCATATCAATCAAGAAATCACCGCGCATACTGCCGCCACTGACGAAGTAGGTTCCTTCAATAGCACTAGTTCCGTCTGCAGGCTTGTATACAATCGTGCACTCAGCATTTGCGCCCAACAGACGAAGAGAATTAAGTGTGCCTGTTCCCTGCTCTGGTACGACGGGTCGAGGCGGCACCACTTTGGAGTCGTCCGCTAATTTAGCCAGACTATCTCCTGCTTCTTGAGATAGATCGTGCGCTGGCGTAATAAATAGTGTGTAGTACACAAATCCAATCAACATAAATGCCGCTACTCCTAATATTGCTAGATATTTCATAGATTTAGTCTTTTACGATACTGATTAAGTATCATCATTGTACAGCAAGAAGACCATTGATTACACCCGCCAACAACCTACAAAATACATTATTATGTGTCATAATAGCCAAATGTTTTTAAAACGGTTTTTGATTCGAAGTGCTTACGGATTAGTTTTGCTTTTAGGTATTGGAGCAACATTAAGTGTTGGGCTAATATTGCAGTCAAAAACTTATGTTTTTAGTAATGCCTCTACCCCTACAGAAAATCAAGAGGTTATCACCCCTTTTCCTGTCAGTGTAAACGCTTTCACTAAGGTTATCGAGGAAGATCCTGTCACTGAAAAATACTTCTATGACAACTTAGCTCAGGCACCAAACTCAGCTGATAAGTGGTGGAACAAAATCGCTGAGGTGTTTTCCAAGCACGAATGGTACCAAAATCTAGCCTCTCCGGTTAGTCGAATCTTAGTCATTTGGCCAGGCGAAAGAAAAGAAGAAGTAATTAAAAATTTGGGTGATATTTTGGGCTGGAACCAAGATGAGCGACTGGAATTTCAACAACTAACTGATGATGACTTACCAGCCATGACTGAGGGAAAATACTTTCCTAGCCAATATGTTGCCCATCGCGGTGCCACTCCACAAGAAATACATCAGTTAATTTCTGCCTCTTTTGAAACTGAAGTCCTTTCGCGCTATACCCCGGCAGTAGCCGCAAAAGTCCCCCTCGAAGACGCTCTTATTATTGCTTCATTACTTGAACGTGAAGCCAGTGACTTCACAAATATGCGTGAAGTATCTGGTGTGATTTGGAATCGACTTTTTATCAAAATGCCGCTACAGCTAGACGCTACTCTGCAATACGTTAAGGGCAGTGACACCAAAGAAACCAAATGGTGGCCAGTTGTTAAACCTAGCGACAAATTCCTCGACTCTGAATACAACACATATCAAAACAACGGCCTGCCACCAACCCCAATTGCCGAACCATCGTCTGAAGCAATTCTTGCGGCCTTAAATCCAATTATTACCGATTGTCTCTACTACTTCCACGACAAGGACGGAAATTATCATTGTTCCAAAACCTACGAAGAACACGTATCCAAAATAAAAGCCATCTACGGCCGCGGTTCGTAATTTTACTCTATCGGACAAACCATTGGGTCGTTGATGCGCTTGATTAAATACTGGATTGATACACCCAGTAAAATAATTCCCAACACACCAAACTCAGCTCCTTTAAACGGCAACAAATACACCAAACTGCCAGCACCAAGCATGCCGAAAACTGCAGTCAAAACCACGGACCCGCAAGCGGCGCAACCCATCCCTAAAACAGCACTAATTAATCCACCAAGACTGGCAAAGTGTGCCTTTTTATCGTTTCCTTTTTCTTGGCGACGACGAATATAGTAGACCAGAAGTCCGATATTTATTCCAAACATCAGAGCTGTAATCACAAGAATTAAACCTGAAAATATAGTATTACTACTAAATAACGTACCATACAAACTAGCTACAAAAGAAATTTTGCTCGACAATGTCAAAATTGAAGAACTTAGAATCTGTTTTATTATTACCGCATTAGGCAGCAGAAGAGAGCCGGTCATCGCTAAAAACACCACAATTAAAGCCCCAATTACGTATCGGGTTTCTCCAAAAACACGCTTTAATACCCTCTTGGTCATAGTTTAAGCTTCTTTCTTGGCCAACTCAATCATTTGCTCAATCGCTGATTGAGGTAAAGAACCGTTGATAGGATAGGTCTTTCCGGTAGGGCCAATCAAAATACTCCAAGGTGTGCCTCGACCACCGGTTTCAACAGCATCAGTCGCATCAGCTTGAATTGACTCGTTATTACTACCACTAGACAAACAATTGGTGAAAGCAGTTTTATCAATTCCTTCTTTCAAAATCAACTTGGTAATTAACTCACTATGAACTGTTATGTCTCCTGCCCCACGCGCGGCCATATAGTTGTCAGCAAAACTCCAGAAAGCGTCGTTGCCCTTTAATTCTGCTACACATTCTGAAGCGGCTGAAACCGCTGGAGAATTTGGATGGAGCTGTTCCAATGGAAACTGTCGATACACCCAAGCCACATCATCGCCCGAGTATTTCTTTGTAATATTCTGCATCACTCCATGAAAACGAGTACAGAAAGGACAATCGAAATCGGAAAATTCTACGATTTTGATTGGAGCATTTAAACTACCGCGAATATGATCACTAGCCGTAACAGGATCAATTTTATTTGTATCACCAGAATCAATCGGCGCTTGTGCAACCGGTGCTCCAATTGGCGCAGCCGATCCTTGTCCACCGTTAAAATAAAGACCTGAACCAATAAAGATTCCAGCAACAACTATCGAAATAGGAATCAACAAATCCTTAAGTAGTGACTCTTTTACTGGTTTAGTAGTCGCGGTTGAATTTGATGTGTTTTCTTGCATATGTATCTTGCTACGTCGAAAATAAGTAAATATTTCCTATTATACATGCTAGAGCAATTAAACTCTAGAAAATTAGTTAAAAACACCAAGCAGATATCCAATCACTAAAACTAGCAAAAAATATACAACTGACCAACCTTTGGATGGCGGAAAATGTATTGCTATCGAACCTGTATATTTCATCCACCATTGAGTCCCAAACCACGACATTATAATCGCCCCAATACTATCAACCAATACAATAGTATAAATTATCACCATCCAATGAATGTTCATATTGATGAGTATAACAAATAAATAATCTTAGTTAGAGAAACATGAAGACAAGAGACACCACAAAAAAGTGAACAGGTTTTTATTTCCTGTCCACTTTGTAGGGTTTAGTAAAAACCTTCGGAGGTTTTACTTACTTTGTCTAAACTCTAAATCTCCTGAAATGTTGGCGTCACGTTTATCTTAGTTTTAACCTCAGTAAATATTGCCGGCCAGCCATTTACTGCACAGTGTAATAGAACAGTTTGAGCGAAATATAGTTCTTTAGTGACATAAGTATAGTTTGCTGAGCTGGGTGACCCTGAATGGCTAGGAAAAACTACTGTTGCGTTCGGTCGAGTAGCACCGTAGAGCATACAATCTAAACCATTTCCTAATGAGTTAACAGAAATATTGAGATTCGCTTTACTACCATTTCTGATTAAATCTGAATCAGTATTAATTGATAGGATTGGAGGACAAGGCTGAGTATTACAAGCTTGAGAAGATCCTCCAACACAAGCTGCTCCACCACCAGACGGGGGTGGGTTATTACAAGAGTGATTTTGGGTGCCACCACCACAAGTAACACTACATGCGCCCCAAGCGCCCCAACCA
>JBEDID010000037.1:0-8865 GCA_041173745.1 Candidatus Parcubacteria bacterium
TATTTAATCAAGGCTCCGTTGCATTTTATTACGCACGGAGCTTTTATGTTTTATTGTTCTGTCAACATGATACACTCGCATTGCTGGGTACCTATCCAGTGTTTGTTCTTCGAAAATGTTAAACCAGTAAGAGTAGACAACTGCTCATTCTTAACTCAATTTCACAACCTAGCTCAAGGAGCCTATCGTGAAAACTATATCTTATGCAAGAAATGTAATTAAAGCTTTTTTGTTCTCTATCCTAATGTTGTGTGGTACTAACGTATCAGCAGCCGAAGTTTGGCGAGTCCCTAAACCTTTTCCAATTGGTATGGACACTTGGTTTGGTAGTTATTACAACACCACTGCACAACACGATGATAAAAATGTTGTGGGTGGGTGGGGTGATATCTACAAAACCCTACTCAGGTTTGACTTAAGCGGCTTACCTCTAGTAGCCACGAAAGCCTATATCTACCGGCACACTGTTCCAATGACATCAGGTTCTTCAACCGGTATCAGATGGTACAAGGTGACTACACAGTGGCAAGCTGACAAAGTGACTTACAAAAGTATTCCATCTTTTGTCACCGAGTATTTGTTTAGCACCAGTTACCCAACTGCCAACACTTGGTATGCCACCGATGTGACTGCTCTCTATAACCAATGGCGAGCGGCCGCAACAGCCAAAACTCAAAATTTTGGTGTGATATTAGAACCAGTCTTGACTGATAATTACTGGTCTTCATTTGATAGTTCAAAGAAAGTTGGGTATGAGCCACGATTACAAGTGGTTTATACTCCGCAATCAAATGACGGTGTTATTAAGTTGAAGTGGCCGTTGGGGACTTCGTATGCGAGCAGGGTGGTTACCCATGGCTTTGGATTAGACTGGGCTGGAGGCACTAAATGTCCTGCAACTGGAGTTATTAAAAAACACAACGGTACCGACTATAGCGCGGCTGTCGGCACTGCTGTTTACTCTCCGGAGGATGGTTTTGTGAAGGACATGAAACTGATTAAGAATTGGGCCAATAGAGTTGTTATTGAGCACACGCACCCAGTGAACGGTAAATACACCACCGTACTGATGCATGTAACACCAGTGTCTGGTCTTGCAGTTAATGACTTTGTTCCCAGAGGTAGACAAGTGGCTACGGTTGCTGATTTAAGTCCATATGGAAATGCAACCCATTTTCACTTTGGGTTGAGAATCGGCGCATCTGACACCAATGCTATAGTTTCTGGATCTGGTGCCTTGCCACAAACGATATGCACTGACCTTAACGGTACAACGTATCCGGCCTTTCCCGAAAACTTCGTAAACCCTAGCTCTGTTCTTTTTCAGTAACCGTTAAGTAACGGTATTTACAAAATAACCTCGATTGTATATCGAGGTTATTATTTTATTTAAGTTTTCCGATGGATTCTATGTATGACCCATCGTAACCACTTACGATATATATATCACCAGTGGACAAGATTACGCTAAAAATTGAAAGCATTATTGGAATAGAATAAACATCATCATCACTAATTTCTGTGCCGTCTGTATATCTTCCCACTTCACCCACTCTGATTATCTTACTGTCGACAATATTCATTTTTAAGTTTAAACACTCTATCTGTCGAGCATCTTCATCCTTTGTTCCAAAATTATCAATTTCGGACTCATCTGAAATCTCCTTTTTTGGCATAAGCTCCGCAATCCTCTGTACCACATCCACCCCGTCAATCATGACTTGCTTCACTTTGTAAGTATTGCCACAAAAATTTACTTCTCGAAGAGTGGGATTAATAGTGAGATGTTCATCAATTTTTCCAATTTGGGTAGTGGTGCTAGCTACAGGTTCATCAGGTTCTGGTGCCACATATGGAGGTGCGGTGGTGGCAGTTTCGGTACCCAAGCCATATTGCTGTATCGGAAGAAGATTAACGTCAGTCAACACATTATTTTTTGGTAATAAATAGATATATAAACCACCAATCAGAATAATGCCTGACAGGATCCAGATGATGATGTTTTTGTTTTGCATAGCTCATACTATAGCTTATTTTGATAAAAAAACACAACATACGTGAAATAAAGTCAGGCAATAGCTCCAAAGGCCTGTCCTCCGGAGAATTATGTCTTCAAGTATCTTAGGCCTATTAGTGATACACTTAGGATATATGAAAATATCTCTTATTGTTATTGTAGTAGTTGTAATTGTTTGGTCACTCTGGGGGTATTTATCGTCACGCGTCGAACAAACTGAATACATCGTACTCGAGAAAACTGATGATTATGAAATACGTAACTATCCTGCACACATTGTCGCTCAAACAACCGTCACGGGGCCGTATCGGGAAGCCCTCGGTCAAGGGTTTAGCATCGTGGCAGGCTATATATTTGGAGGGAATACCAAAAATGAAAGTATCTCCATGACAGCACCTGTGGTTGAGCAGAAATCTCTTAGTCAATCAATCGCCATGACCGCACCGGTGACAGCAAACATTGAGGGAGATTCTCACACTATCGCGTTTGGCATGCCTCGCTCATATACGCTGGCCACACTCCCTACACCCACAGATTCACGCGTTACACTGGTCGAGATTCCTGCTAGAAAAATAGCGGCAAAACGGTTTTACTTGTATCGAACCGATGATCGTGTGCAGTCTAAAAAAGAAGAACTTCTGTCTTCGTTAGCAAAAGACAAAATCGATGTAATCGGAGAGCCACAATATGCTGGATACAACGCACCCTGGACTCCGCCCTGGATGATGCGCAACGAAGTGCTGATTGAAATTAGATAATTTTAATCGCTTGCAAAAAATATTTCCTGTTTTGCACGTGCAAAAGCTTTTCGAAACCTGACGGAAAACCTCCCAGGCTTTCCTTCTGGTCCACATACAAAAAAGGCCGCTTGCGCGGACTCTTTTTTGTTTATGTGGACCCGACAGGAATTTCGGTCATTACATGACCAGTACACCTTGTCGCTCTTTTGTTACGTTTCACTCACAAAAGAGCTGGCAAGGTTTTCGAATCCTGACGTAAAACCTCCCAGGCTTTACTTCGGGTCCACGTACAAAAAATGCCATCTTACGATGGCTATTTTTTATAAACGTGGACCCGACAGGATTCGAACTCTACGAGTTCAGTAGACCTTTTGGATATATTTTCCTTGCAGTCAAATCTACCACAAAAGCTTTTCGAAACCTGACGGAAAGTCCCCCGGACTTTCCTTCTGGTCCACATACAAAAAAGGCCGCTTGCGCGGACTCTTTTTTGTTTATGTGGACCCGACAGGATTCGAACCCGCTGCCTCCTCAGTGCAAATGAGGCGCTCTACCAAGTGAGCTACGGGCCCAGGTGAGTCGTTTGAGTTACTCACTAAATGAAACGGATGTCTCAAGTGGGCCTATAATAAAGCCTTTGCGCGTGTAAGTCAAGAAACAACTCGGGGTTTTATACAGTTGCTTGTTCTATCAGGTGTCGGATTAGTTCTTCGTACTCTAGTCCAACGGCGGCTGCGGCCTTTGGAAAGAGTGATTCACTGGTTAATCCGGGCAGCGTGTTCACTTCTAAGAAGTAAACTTCACCATCACGGACGATGAAATCACTGCGCGAGTACTGTTGGCAGTCGATTACTTGGTGAACCAGTTGAGCGATTTCTGCCAGCTTGGCTTTTTCTGGATATGAGAAACGGCCGGGGACGATTTCGTTGGTGGTGCCGTTGTATTTATTTTCATTGGAAAATAGAGGACTGCCACCGGGCGGAATAATTTCCACTACTGGCAGAGCATATAAATCTGTGTCACGAAAATTGCTTAGTACCCCAACTGTCGCTTCCCGACCGCGGATATACTGCTCGACCATGATTTGTTCATGTTGATTGAGTAGTTCGGTAACAGCGGTGCGTAGGGCGTCTGCGTGGGGCACATAACTGGCACCAAAGGAAGAACCTGAGGCAATTGGCTTAACAAATAACTCATGACCAACTTCTGAAAAAATAAAAGGGATTTCTTGTTCAAGAGTTGGTAGATCGGCCCGGGTAAGTTTACGGTGACGCGGCATCGCGATATTATGTGCGCGCAGAGTATGTTTGGTTAGTTCTTTATTAAAGGCAATGGCTGAAGGTAAAGCGCGGCTGCCCGTAAATGGTATTTTTTTGCGCTCAAGGATGCGTTGCACTTGCCCATCTTCTCCATAAGCACCATGCAAAGCAATAAAAACAACATCAACTGCCAGTAAGGCTGATTCTGGTTGACGAACAAAACCATTTTCTAACCACTCTCCTTTCTTGGTGACGACAATGTCTTTAAAAGGATAATCTAATTTATCCAATGCTTCCAACACCTTACTACCAGTCTGCATTGAGACTGCATATTCTTCACTGGGGCCGCCTCGTAATACTGCTACACGTTTCATGTTCTAATAGTATAACACCTTGGTTAACTAACTTTGGGAGTAATATTGTCCCCATACACACCCGTTAATAAATCCAAATCTTTATTAGTGCTTAGTAGTAAATGATTATTGTAGGTAACCATGGTTGCAAGCATTTCTGAACCTTGGTCAACCCCAACTATATCCTCGTAGTAGCGGCGAAAGGCTTCAAAATCCTTTATAAAACAATGTCCGCCGGCACCACGACCAGAACTGTGAATTGGATCGGTGTGACTAATACCAATGCGTGGGTCTTGCACCATAGCGTCGCGAATGGTAGCAAAGTTAGCCCCACTTTTAGAAGCTACATCGTACAATGAATTCATAAACAAAACTTTGGTGTACAAAAAGCAATTGCCGGCATACTTCAAGATTTCAGATTCTAACGAAGACATGACTGCTTCGTACGGCGCTTTAGGTAACACGGCCAATACTGCTTGAGCCGCTGTTTTGTAAACTTCAGTGTCGACAGGAATACCGATGATATTACGATTAGGGTTAGCCGCATCAAAGGCCGCGGTTTTTTCAACCAAGAATTCTGGGCTATGAAGAATAATTATCTCAGGAAATTCTGTTTGTAACTGCGCTATGACACCAGGCAGAGTGGTAGATTTAACTACCACGATTTTACCAACGCCAATGTTTGTTAAGGCTTCTTTTAAGATTGAGGCATCAAAACCGTCGGGAGTTGTTGGGGTTGGAACAGCAATAAAAGTTATGTCACAGTCGGCGATCTTGTCTTTATTTTGTAGATACGGCTCATCAAGGGCAAAACGAACTGTCTCATAGCCGCGCGCTTGAAAATCATCAGCATAATGTTTGCCAATCCAACCCTGACCAATAAATCCAATCTTGATGTCGTTGTTTGTCATATTATGTAATTAAACTACATAATAGTCTAATTAGTGACATTTTTATACTTCTGTGAATGTTGGAACAACATTAATTTTTATTTTTTGTTCAAAGTAAGTACTGGGAGCAATTACTGGGCTGCATTTCAATAGTGCTGTTTGGGCAAACTTTAGTGGTTTTGTTGTAATGGCAGGGTAAATCGTTGGACTGGCACTGGCAGTGTGAGTAAAATTATGAGGAGTGTCAGTAATTGCATATAAAGTGCAGTTTAAGTCAATGTCACTATCAATCGTCATTGAAACATTGGTTGTTGCACCGGACCGGATTAATTCAGAACCTGCTACTAAAGTTATAGTAGGAGAAGGTTCGCAACTTGTGCCAGTCCAGAAAGAAGTATTGTTACAGGCTGCTGTAAGAGTAATGGAGTTTAATACAGAGGTATTGTCACGTGCTTGAATTGTATTTGGTCCCCACTTAAGAGATATCGGTAAGTCAGTGCCTGAAACAGCCGTACTGATGGATGTACTTTCTGTCGAATTGTAAAGATTTGGACTAAGGGCATCAGAGATTGTCCAGGTTAACTTTCCAGAACAGGAATCTCCCCCACCAACTGGAATAGTGGTACAGCCTGAGCCAAATAGCGTGGCTGACGCAGGAGTAGTCACTGTTTTAGGGCCAATGGTCGAACAGTTTGGTGCAACATTAAGACCTTCATCTATATCAGTAACGTTAACACAGTGACGAATATAGAGTGTTCCACTTTGAGTTGGAGTAAAAATTATTACGTCAGAGTAAGATGTTGTTGGAGCTAAATCTGGTCGCAATATATCAGGTGCGATAGCAGTCCAGGTGATTGAGTCCCAGCTGTAGGAAAAACGGTCATAGAAAGGACTACCTGTACTTGCTAAACCTAAATTCTCAACATCAGCAGATAAATTAATAGAGCTGTCCTTAACATATGGTCCACTAGAAAGACTTAAATTCTTACTAGTTAAATCAGGATAAGTTACAACAATCGGTTCACAGCCTGGACTAACAAAATTGTAACCCACAGGACAATTTATAGTGATTTGCCGACTCGGACAGTTGTTTGACCATAATCCGGTAGATTTTTCTTGAACTTTAAGATAAACGTTATGTGCTGTCCCGTCTGGTGGTATTGACCCAATAGTTGAATAATCAAAGCTTGCCTGATTGCCTCCAATGTCTGTTCCGGTGTTACAGTCGTTTAAACGCCACTCCCAATTTGCATTTCCGGACGGGATTGAGTTTGAGTCGCTGTCGAAAGCTTCACCAGAAAAGCTTATTTTGTTAGCAGCATCATAGGTGTACGAGCTGGCCGCTGCGGGTAATAGGATATTTGCGGTTGGGTCTCCGGGTGCAGCGGCTGCAATATATGAAGGAGTGACTATAGTTTGAACAGTTGAAGTAGCGATGTTCCCAGCTTGGTCAATTGATACGGCATAATAATTATAAGTTGCACCCAAGTCTAAAACTACGTCCACACCAATGGTTAATTCGTCAGTAGTGTCTGGTAAAGCATATTCTCCAGATGCACTAGTTATGCTTGGTGTTACCTCATTAACAAAGACGGTCGTTTTATATGCTCCAGAAGTGACGTCTTTGTAAGTGTTTGTGATTGTAACATTCATGGAAGTACTGGTTGTACTATTTTCAGTATAGGCAACGGAAGTGACTGGAGGTGTTTTGTCTACCATGAATGGCGTTGGCTCAGTAATTGGAGTTACTGGAGGTCCACCAAAAATATGCGAACCGTTAGAAAAGGTTACATCCCCATTTAGTCCCTGAAAAAAGTACCAATAATAAGTTCCGTCAGCAAGACTAAGCGGCGGGAGGGTGCGCTGACCGGCTCCACCTACTGACGAAACCGCGTTGCTAGAACTAATAAATGTATCAGCATTTACCGCATAATATTTGGTTAAGTAAAGTCCTGTGGCGCTATAGAGGCTAGAAATATCAATTGTATTGGCGATATATGAGGGGTCATAATTAACCACGCTAAAGTGAGGAAAAATCGGAGAAATTGCAGGGAATCCTACAGACCGACGTTTCAGATGTAGTCTGGCTTTGTAGAAATGAGTGTAGTATGTAGCTGGAGTTTCTGGTTTTACACTTGAAGACACACCGCTATTTTCGTAATATGTATCATTTTGATCTGACCAAGTACGAACATAATCACTTGACATCTGGTAACAAAATTTTGGTGAAATGCTAGTCGATGAAGTTGCTGTCCATGAATAAACTAAACTGTTGGTTTTATCATAAACCTGTACTCCCCAGGCTGGAATACTTGAAATTGGAGTATTGTTTGTATATTCGACCAGTTCCACCTGACCAACAGTTGCCGAGGCACCACAAGCAGTAGAAGTACCCATGTACTCTGAATGAGTCATCCACCAACCAGAGGCACCATATAGTAGTGGGTCTGGGACAGCTGCCTGAGCAGTGTAAGGAATTGTTATATAACCAATAGCAAAAAAACAAAGAAAAAATATTTTTGGGGGTAGTGATGATTTTATGGTATTTATCATATTTATCAAAATTAATTCATTGAGCCTATAAATTCCAGAGCTCCAGTTAAGGTAACTAAATCTGCAGAAATATCTGTTGATAATGAAGTGCTTTTCCCTGCCACTGTTACAATGTCGGCGACCTTAAGATCTTTTATGTCAAAATAATTATCACCAACTTTGAATCTGGTGTCATCATTGACAAGAATTTTAACAGAACCAGTCTTTGTAATGATTGTGAAGAAATTTTCCTCTATATTTATGAAAAAAGTGTTACCGGAGACTGACTGTGGTGAACCGAGAGGACTGTTTGTGCTCTTGCTCACAATGGTTACTTGACCCATTTTAATTGCTGTTCCCGTCGACTTTGCCACAATTGGTTCTTGTATTACTGGAGTCTTGTCGCCTTCATTGACGATTTTTGCTGATTCCTCAACTGAAACTATTGTGGCACTGTCAGATTCACTGTTTAGTTCAAAAGTTCCTACTGCTGCTGGGTCACTAGTCGTGCTTGTGGAATCTGAGTTTATGTATTGAGTAAGATCTCTTCTCTCTAGACTTACTTGTTCTGATGATATTGTCTGATAGCTGGCACTGTCATCTTGTGATGAAGCTGGTATTTGTTCTTTGTCTTGCAGTGTGAGATAAACAGCAGTTGCTAAAATCAAAACAATAAAAATAGCTAAAATTAGGTTAATAGCTGTTTTTTGGGTAATGATTGAAACAAAACCTTCCCCGCTAGGTTTTTCAGAATTTTGATCTGTATCCATAATATAGAAATTAAACTCTATTATGAGTTTAACATTAAAGAAAACTCAAAAAAAAGATTTCCCCAGTAGTATTATTTAAATATTTACTATAATTTTAAATTTTATTTAACATTCAATAAGCGGTAAATCATCCCAATAAGCTTTTACTACGCCGGTCGCGATGAAAACCGATTGCAAAACGATGGGATTCAGCATTAGCAAGTAAAATTAATGGTTGATGGATTTCAAGGATTTGTTTAGGGCCAATCAGGCGCGTGGGTCGGTGGCGGGCGTCTTTTAAGACCCCCCCCACCCGCAAAACAAA
>JBEDID010000038.1:0-8863 GCA_041173745.1 Candidatus Parcubacteria bacterium
CGATTTTCAATGTAAGAAATACGGCCAAAAATACCCGGTTCGACACTCGGAAGATAAACTAGATTACCAACCGCAAGAGGCACCCCTTGTGGGACGCTAACACGAGCTACACCGCTTCCCATGCCTTCCATAGTCACTACGACGTCTGGCCCGGAAATAAAGGCTGAGGCTTTGAAACCAGGCGATGTGACCAGTTGAACAAATGAGTAACCGGCTGCTACATGTACCACCAACCCAACCACCACATCCTTACCAATAAAAACTGGCGAACCGACCTCTACCCCATGATCGCTACCTTGGTCGATTTGCAATAAATCATAAGGCAGTTCATTAGGTCGAGCAATGACAGCGGCAGCGATTCGATCTTCATTATCAATTCCTAACAAGTGTCGCAAACGTACATTCTCTTCCCACAATCGTTGTTGAGTTATGGTGGAACGCTGAGCCACGACCAAATCTTGATTGAGGGATTTGATTTCATTTTCTAACTCAACTCGATTACGGAAAAAGGTCGGGATAAGACTGGAAGATTTATCCAGCCAAGTATTAGTTGCATGAATAGGATACATCACGACAGAGGAAACAACCGAAAAAAGTTTCGGTAAAAACATGCCGACCATGATGATAAGCAAGACAAAAACGACAACCCGCAGGGGTCGCTTTTCTTTAGAGTTGTGTAGCGATCGCACCTTCATGATCAATCAATACTTCCTGATAATCATCAAAATTCTCAATGACAATTCCGGCACCGCGAATAACAGCGCGCAGCGGGTCGGGTACGACTATGACTGGGACTTTTAAGGAATGCTCCAATAGTGGCGCTAGGCCCGGAATAAGGGCGCCGCCCCCAGACAAGTGAATTCCGCGCTGCATAATGTCAGCCATCACTTCGGGTGGAGTGGTTTCAAGCACATTCTTTACTGTCTCAACAATTGTATCAACTTGTCCTGACACGGCATCTCGAACATCGGCATCGGTAATAATTACTTCTCGTGGCAAACCAGTTACAACGTCCCGACCGCGAGCCACCAGCTCTTTACTAGTTTCTCCATGCGAAATAGAGGCCAGTGCAATTTTAGCGTCTTCAGCGGTTCGCTCGCCAACATGAACCTTAAATTGGTCTCTGATATAGGAAATAATCGAAGCATTAAGATGGTCTCCGGCCACTCGTAAATTACGCGAGACAACGAGTCCACTTAGAGACAAAACAGCAATATCGGTAGTACCGCCACCAATGTCAATAATCATACTGCCGACTGCTTTATGAATTGGTAGTTTTGCCCCAATTGCTGCAGCCATCGGCTCCTCAATTAAGAACACATCACGGGCACCAGCGTTCTTAGCTGCATCGCGTGCCGCTCGCATCTCCACATTAGTAATTCCAGACGGTACACCAATCAACATTCGCGGTGCAACCAAAGAACGCATCTCACTACGCACTTTATTAATTAAATAAGCTAACATTTCTTCGGTTACTTCAAAATCAGAAATCACACCATCAACCAATGGTCGCACCACATCGATATGGCTCGGAGTTCGACCTTGCATAGCTTTAGCTTCATTGCCCACCGCTACCAGCTGGCCCGTTTTTTTATTAATCGCCACAATAGTTGGTTCATTGAGGACGATTCCCTTTCCTTTCACATACACTAAGGTATTTGCAGTTCCTAAGTCAATAGCAACGTCAGTCGACACAGCGGAAAGGAACGATTTAAATTGTCGCCTGAATACGTTCATTTCTACTATTGTACTATGTATTTACTCCAGCACATAATTGACAGGTTCTTTAAACTATTTGCCAACTGATAAAAAAATACCCTCAACTAGGGTATTTTTAGATTTAATTCAGCAGCCAGAAATCACTCTGGGCAAAAATCTGCATACATTTCTTCTTCGGTCAAATTGCGGATTTCGCCGGTGGCTCGAGTCACAACTTCAAACGTACCAGCTTCTCTACCTTTTCTACTCGCTACCACTCGATAAGGAATACCGAGCAAATCACTATCAGCAAACTTTTCACCCGGACGCGCGTCGCGGTCATCAAATAGTACTTCAACGCCTTTATCTTTAAATGCGGCAAAGATTCCTTCCGCCCAGTCACGCACTTCGGCGTCTTCGGTGTTGAGTGCGACTAAATGAACCTTGAATGGTGCAATACTTTCTGGCCAAACCAAGCCCTTGTCATCAGAAAACTTCTCCGCCACAACTCCAATAAGGCGAGTGACACCAATTCCATAAGAACCCATCCAGACTGGCACGTCTTCACCGGTTTCGTTCTTGTAGGTCAGTCCAACATCTTCAGCTTTCTGTCGTCCGAAGTTGAAGATATTACCGACTTCCGCCATGTTAGTTTTTACTAATTCAGACTCGGTCACACCTAATTCTTTTAAGGTGCTAGGATTCATCACTTCTTCGTTAATCGCAATTCCCTTCTCTCTAGAAACATAACAAATGTCTTCACCAGCATCACAGATAGTTTGAAATTCGTGACTGAATTCAGTAAATGCACCGCCCGAAGCAAAAGTAATAAAAGTATCTTCTCCTACACCAACGCGTTTATACACATTCATGTACGCCACTTTCATCGCTTCGTAAATAATATTATGATCTTCTTCACCAACCGAAAAAGAATAAGCATCTTTCATCACAAATTCTCGGCCGCGCATCACACCGCTTTTGGCGCGTAGCTCGTTACGAAGTTTGGTTTGGAACTGGTAGACCGTCACGGGTAAATCTTTGTAACTAGCAATATAGTTCTTCATCATGTTACCAATTGGCTCTTCATGACTCCAACCAAAGCCGACTTCACCGCCAGCTTTAAGTTCGGACTTAAACCAAACATCAACTGCTTCATCGTCCCAACGGCCAGTCTGTTCCCAGATCTGCTTATTTTGCAACGCTGTCATAATCAATTCTTGAGCACCGACAGCATTCATTTCTTCGCGTATTATCTGCTTAATTTTCTCTTGTACTTTCATTCCTAGTGGCAAGTAGGCATAAACTCCGGCCATTTCCTTATAAATGTAACCAGCACGAATTAACAGCTGGGCGTTTTTTGCCACTTCATCGGCAGGAATTTCCTTTCTAGTTTTAGTAAACAATTGTGATTGGCGCATAAATCATAGATTAGAGTAATTTTGTAATATCACTATAGGTAACAGCAATCATGAGTAGCATCAGAATAGCGAAGCCAACCAAGTTAACGCGGCCGGCCCACTCGGGTGGAATTTGTTTCTTAGTGACAGTTTCTATCAAGACAAACACCAATCGTCCGCCATCAAGGGCTGGGAATGGGAGCAGGTTAACTACTGCGAGATTAAGTGAAATAATAGCAGTAAATGTAAGCAGTGCCGTAATACCGAACGAAGCCGCTTCGCCAACCATCCCGACAATACCGACCGGTCCAGCCACCTGAGATAGGTCAGCTTGACCAGAAATCATAGATACTAATCCGAGAGAAATTTGTTTGAAGCCATACCAAGTAGAATTAAATCCTTCGGTGATAGCGGTGAAAAAGGGCATTTTAACAGTTTCAAACATAGCCAACGACACACCGACTGCATAACGGTCCAAATCTTCTTTAATCAAACCTTTAACTGGAATCAAAGTAGCATTTCCGCCACTATTTTCGCCTACTGTATAGGACACAATAATCGGCTCGGGTGCGATAGCTACCACAGCTTTACTGAATTCGGTAGGAGTTGGTTTAGTAATTGATTTATCCCCATAAGCTATTGAGGTCACTACAGCACCGGCTGGTAATGCTACACCTGGACTATCCGGCAAAACACCTGCCACTATTAGCTCAGCTTTATCAGTAGCCAAAGACTCATCAACAGCAGTCGGAGCACCAATCATGTAAGTCAGACTAAACAGAAACCAAGCAAACAAAATATTCATGCTTATACCAGCCACTAAAACGAGCGCTTGGGCCCATTTAGGTCGTGAACTAAAACCTCGTGATTTATCAACTTCAGCATCAGCTCCGGCTACATCTTCGTAGTTTTCACCCCAAATTTTCACGAAACCACCTAAAGGCAAAGCATTGAGAGTGTATTCAGTTTCGCCTTTCTTAATTCCGTACAACTTGGGAGGAAAGCCAATACCGAATTCATCTACCCGCATGCCAGTCTTCTTGGCCACGATAAAGTGCCCCCACTCATGGACGAGGACTAACACAAATAAAACTAGTAAGAAGAGGATAATTGACATAGGCTATTTGTTAAGTTCTCGGTCTTTTTGATCAAATAATGCTTCGAGCTCTCTATTAGCTGAATCAACAGCTGTTTGAACGGTTTCTTTTTTAGTGAATTTTTCGTCTTCACTTATCTCACCTTCTTTTAAATCTTTTTCAATTTGCTTCATGAATTCATCACGCACAGCCCGCACAGCGATACGCGCATCTTCTAATCTACTTTTAGCGAGCTTTGATAATTGTGCTCGGCGCTCTACTGTCAAATCAGGAAAGATTACGCGTAAACCAGAAGAATCTGACATTACTGAAACACCAAAATCTGCTTCGCGGATAGCTCTTTCAATAGCTGGCACTTGAGTATTATCCCACGGCACAACCCTTAAAGTACGAGCATCCTCGATACCAATACTACCAACTTGATTTAAAGGCATGAAGGCTCCGTAACTTTCTACTTTAATACTATCTAATAAGCCTGGGTTTGCTTGTCCAGTTCTAATACCTGAGTATTCTTTTTGTAACCAGTCTTTAGACTCTTGCAATTTTTGTTTAATATCTGTATCCATATAATAAAGTTAATTCCGAATTATTATTGTCAGTGTACCATTTTCTTCTATTTGGTACGAGTCTAGAGCAATAGTGCGGCGTGTTCTAAGAGCATCTTGTTAGAAGCCCCACGAGTAAGCAACAACCGCGTCACATACTCCAGTGCAGCCAAGGCTTTTTTGTTTGAGCTTTGCTCTACAAATTGGATTAAGCCGCGTTTGATAGCCCGTTGCCAAACAACGTCTTTTTGTTTAGCGGCCAATTCGATAGCTATGATTCTATCTTTGTAACCATTAGTTAAAAATACTCTGAAGATTTCACTTTGTTCGGAAGCAGACAATGTTTTAGATGACTGGTCACTAAAGCGAGAGGCTAAAGTTGGCAAAATAGTAAAATCAGTCGGCAAGACAAACCTGAAGTGAGTTGACACCGGCGGCTCTTCCACAATCTTAAGAAGTGCGTTTTGGGCTTCTAAGGTAATAAAATCAGAACGTACAATTAAACACTGCGAGGCTGTTTCGGCTGGTCTACTATAGGCTTTCAAAACTAAGGTTCGAGCATCATCAATACCAAAACGCGCAGTATAAACATCGTACACTTCCGATAAATCACCATCATTCTCAATCACAAAATCTTGCACCGAATCTACTCGGAATACTACGGCGTGATGGTTCATAGACATATGTCTACATTATGACTGGCGTTTGGTTTTTTGCAAATCAAGAATATGACGAATTACGCGACGCAGGTAGTGTTCAAAAATTTCACCTTGATCATAGACGATTCCTTGTTCATAACGCCAGCCATTCATGTAATCAGTTACACTTTGCTTAGCTTCTTGAGTAGCACCTTCAAAACGTCCAGCTAATAAAAGCGGAATTGGAAGATTGGCAATTTTTTTATACAGTGGGTGCTCACGTCCTTTTGGACCAGTACCGAACAAACCACTCTTTTTAAAGATTGACCACTCTGAAAGTAATTGTTGCAAACCATCATCAATCTCACGAATGAATAACGGGTCTCCCACAACAGAAGAGGTCTCAAGTGTACTAGCGTCGAGTAATTCATCTGGGTTTCTAAGTTTAACTTTTGATTGAGCCAAAGAAGTCACACGGGGTGATGTTGGTAAATCGGCAGGAATAGTATCCGCTGCAGGCCCCCATCTTGAATCCTCAGCCTCATTTAAATCAACCTTGTTTAAAGTCGGTACAGAAACAGCTGCTGATTCGAATCTTGGTACTGGTACAGAAGATAGTTTTGGTGTTGGTGTTGGTGTTGGAGCTGGTGCAGGTGCAGGTGCAGGTGCAGGTGCAGGTGCAGGTGCAGGAGCAGGAGCAGGAGGCTTTTGTTCAACAATAGGTATATTAATTCTTGATAGAGGCTGAACCATTGATACTTTATGTACTGGTATTTCAGCACTCGGTTTTTCTTCTATGACTGGAGTTGACACTTCGACAATTGGAGCCGGTGGCGCAACTGGTGAAAGCTCTCTAATCTCTACTGATTGAACAATCGGTACAACCACTGGAGCAGGAATTTTATTTTCAGTACTCTTTGCGTAATCGGCTAAAGTTTTTTCTACAATAACAAAAGCCTCTTCTAAACGCTTCATCGCTGACAAGGCCGGTGAACCAGTATTTACTTTTTTCATTGCGTCTAGCAACGCTGCCATATATTCACGACCAACCTCATTACTTATATCAACCAGGTTAACCGGGTTACCAACTTTCTCATTTACCAAAGCTTTGATTTCACGAATTCGCTCTAAATTTTTTACAGGGTCGTATTGTGCCTCTTTTTCAACTGCCTCAGGCACAGAAGGAATCGTAGTAACAGCTAGGACATCCACAATGACTGGAGTAGGCGCAACAACTGGTGGTGGCGCAACAACCACAACTGGGTCTGGAATAACAACAACTGGTGGCACTACTATTTCAGGAACTTCAACTGGAGCAATCGGCACTATCGGGGCTGAGGGAGCAACATTAACTACCGAAGCAGGAACAACCGTCGGCTGAATTACTATTTCTGGAGCAACTACTGGCACTACTGGAGCCGGAGGAATAATACTAGCTACAGTCACAGGAGTTACAACTGCAACAGTTGGAGTTTGAGTTGGTTTTTGTTGGGATAAAGAAAACGAGGGTGCCGGACGATAAGTTCCAAAAGCTGGAGCAGGTAACGATGCTGTTGCAGCCGGAGTAACGAAGAGTTTTTTAATTCCAGATGCAGTTATTTTTTGTTCTAGAGCAATCCTGACAGAATGATCTTTTCCGCCATTAATATACAAAAACACTAAGTCTCTTAATTCATTTTTTTGACTAGGAGTAAGATCACTATTTCGTATCGCTACCAATAATTGCATTATCTCGGACTGTGAATCCAGATTAAAAGCAGATACTACTGCCATGCCTCCTAAAGAACTGTCATTCACCATATGCTATATATATTAACACCTTTAGAACTGATAAGTATCTAATTAACTACCAACCTGTGAATTGTGATTTTGCTGTAAAGAAATCACATATTCGATTCTTGTCTCAATTTCCCAAGTGACATACAGCTCTCCAAACAACAAATCTGCATCGTTACCAACTATCTCTTGCATTTCATCAATCAAATCTACCCAAACTACAAAGGCTTCGTATTTAATATTCTGCTTCTCTAAAATTGCCCGCACCTCTACTTTGGCTGCTAGTGTCAAAACTTCACCAACCGTCATGTTCTGGAGATAAGTAAACGGACTAGTGAATTTTTCACCCAACCATGATTCAAAGGCATCAGTTGCCTGTGCGTCAATCTGTATTATATCGGATTCTAGAATGCGTTCAAAGGCTTCAGGAGACTCAATATAAGTCATGATGAAATCTCGATATTCTTCATTGATGACAAACCGGTCAGTCAGTGGTGTTCGCTTAACAACTTCTCTAGTTGGCATTTTTCTGGAGGCTGCAGTGGGAGCGAAGGTTTTAACCGAGTCACGTTTATCAATTATTGGAACCACAGGCGCTGGTAAAACATTTTTAGTCACAACAGCAGCCGCTGGCACACTGGTGGCGACAGAAGCAGCAACGGGAGACAGTTTACTCTTTCTATCTTGATATTTTTTTTGCGCTTTTTTGGTAACAAGAATTGGAATAGTTCCAACTTCGCTAGTTCCAGAAACAATTTCAATTACCTTTCTAGAATTTGATTGTTCACCAAATCCATTAACCATTATCTCAAGACCATCATCCACATCTTCTTCGACAGCTGATAAAAGCTGTAAATTTGACTCATCTGGAGAGAATCCGATGATTTCAGCTAAGGCTATAATTTGAGTAATTTTCTCTTCAGATAATCCCTCGTAAGGAATTACAACTAATTGTCGTATCAGCTTATCTGCTGCTAGTTGCTTTTTGGGGTCACGGATAAAAATCGGGTCACGGTCTCGTGCTAGCAATAAAGTCTCTCGTAAAGTACGAGCAGTCTTAACGCCAGCTTGACCAGCCTCGGGTAAAGCTACACCGCACAGCAATCGCTCAGTTTCAGTTTCTGACAACACAGCCGAAACTGCACAGGGAGTTGAAACGATTATTATCTCAGGCACAGTAAGAACTTCAGGCGATGACATCTCCGGAAGCTGAACGTCTAACACAACTTCAGTCAAAGTCTCCTCTGCAAGCCCCTCAACCTCTTCCTTTAATAATACAATTTCGACCATTGACTTTGACTCAGACTCAATTAGTGTCACTTCATCTACCATTGATTCATAAGTAGCTAACACGTAGCCACTCAAATATGCAATATCGGAGTATAGATTTTGAACAGTATCAATGTCTTCATCGGAACTTTGACCTCCTTCCAAACTAGTGTTTTTAGCGTCTGCAATTAGTTGAACTAGTGTTTCAAGCTTTTGAAACAAAGTGGTGAATATTTCTTCACCCGGGACTTCGTCAACTGCTAAACTTTTATAATTTTCCAGAGCTGCGGTTGTTTCGTAAGCAATAGCATCAGCATATAAATCTTCGGCACTTTCCAGAAAAATATCCCAGTCTTCCGGATTAGACAAATCTAACTCCAGTCGCTCAACAGTAGACAAGTCGAATATGTCAGAGGTTAAAATTTCCTCTGCTGTATCCTCAG
>JBEDID010000039.1:0-8767 GCA_041173745.1 Candidatus Parcubacteria bacterium
CCGAATGGAATGTTTTTCTCTTCACATCTTTCCAAAAGTTCGTCTTCTTTTGTACTCAACGGTCTGTTTAGTAATCCTAGATAATCATCAGGAATTTCAGTTGGCCAAGCTGATAGGATATTTTTCTGCTCTATGGTTCCTGATTCACGTCTCCACACGCTAGACCACTTCCATTCCTCGGCTTTCTTTACCAGATTTGCTGTTTTAGCGTTGCGTTCAACATAACGTAAAAGCGTTAATAAGTGATCATCTTGCTGACACAAAAAGGACTTGTATCGTCCCTGGTATAAGTGACCTTGACCTACTGTGTTTTTACTCACATGCCACCTTCTAGTGTGAGTATTCGATAACCAACTCATAAATAATTGCATATCGCCATCATTTCTGGGGCAGATAACTAAATGCCAATGGTTCGGCATTACACAATAGGCCAGCAACCTCATGTTATATTTATCTACTGCTTCTTCTAGAATAGCTTCAAATTGCTTGTAGTCCGTATCATTATCAAAAATCTGCACTCTAGCATTAGCCCTGTTTAAGACATGATAAACTTCATCACCAACATCAACCCGAGTTATCCGAGACATATTTTAAATTGTACCATAAGTATTAATGGTGGCTGACCCCATTAATCGTGTACCATAAGTATTAATGGTGGCTGACCCCATTAATCTCTCTAGTTGTTTTATTTTCTTGCAAAAGTTCCTCAATCCGTTCTCTTTCAATTTGCTGTATGTGCTTAAAAGACTTATGCTGTATGTGCATATCCACTATTGGTTACTCGGGTTGTTAACATTCCCAGCATACCTTAGTGGATATGTTTCGTTTAGTGCAGTTCAAGCTTTAATTAACCTTATCCCTATTATCCCCGGAATTTGTGATAATAACGGACTTATCCCTATTATCCCTAGTGGGTGGTTTTATTTGCTGAGGGGTTTTTTTGATAATTAATACTCATAAGTTGGAGAAATTGAACTTCGACTAATTGTCACTGACACTGTCTCAAGTCCCCAACTACTAGAATCATAGGTAATCTCATCAATTATTGCCGGCACAGTATCAGGAATCTGTGAATCTTCAGCTATAACCCACAAACCTCTTCCCTCTTGATTAGTAAAACCTTTGTAAATTTCATCAACTATAGTTAAACCTTTAGCTTTTGCCACTGCGCGTAATTGTGGATTATAATCCATATCTCTAAAACTCCCATTCAACCCAAGAACAGCAAATTTTTCAGTATTCAGTATCAATGCAATCGATTGTGGTTCTTGATGGATTGAATTTAATCCATCACTAATAACATTTGTTACCTTAATCGGCTCAAAATAAATCGCATACGCATCTTTAATTAATTTGTACGAACTTTCCTTTTCATCCATTTTAAAATAAACCTGACGACCACCCGACTGCAAAAATTCATCAATATTGATTTTAATTGAAGCTGGTTTTAGCATCGCAATACAGCCTCCATTTCCTACATATTCTTCTATAGAGTAACCATTAATTGTCACAAACAAAGTACCTTCTTTTGTCCCTTTTGAAATATCTAAATTTGAGACCCTATCACAGCCATCACCGGCAGGCGCATTTAACAGCAGTTGAATACCCTCTGATTCATTAAAAGCAGGTTGTAAGTATAAATCCACTGTCTCAGGAACAATAAATTTCTCCTTCTTATAATCACCTGAAAATTTTCCAATAAATACAACACTTCCTATAATAACGACTACAGAAACTATAATAAATATTTTTTTAATGCTCATATTTAATAATTAAATTTTAAATTTACTTAGGTCGCACCACAAGAGTACTTTCAATTTATAGTTATTTCACTACTTAACCCTTCGGCCGCATCAGTGGAAACAGTTGCGTCTCTAGCATTAGCCCTGTTTAAGACATGATAAACTTCATCACCAACATCAACCCGAGTTATCCGAGACATATTTTAAATTGTACCATAAGTATTAATGGTGGCTGACCCCATTAATCATAAGTATTAATGGTGGCTGACCCCATTAATCACATAAGTATTAATGGTGGCTGACCCCATTAATCGAGCATTTCGACGAATTCCCAGTCGGACATCATCGCTTCGTCATCGCCACCAGCTACTCCATCCACCAGCATCATAAATTTTATCAGTCCTTTTGATTCTGTATTTTATTCAGGTGCATAAATTTGAGCGGACATTCTTTGATATTCTTGCCCCGTATCATTAACTCCTTTTACCACAATTCTAAATTGTTGCGACGGAATCGATACTGTCCCATAAAAGGTATCATCAAGTTCAGATTTTATATCAGGAATCTCTGCAAGAGTATCATTATTTTTTGCAACTAGATAAAATTTTGGGACAGAATCTTTTGAAGTAAGTCCGAAAACAACTGTCTCAATCGTCGCTTCTTCACCTATTTTGAAAGGCTCGTCCGTAGAAAAGTAACCTTCATGCCCCAATCTACCTGCCAATTTAACTTTTTCAAATCTATACAAATCAATATCAGTAACGCCGTCTACCTGTAATGAGTAACTTGCGTCTGAAGGAATATTGATTTTCCACTCTCCTGTTTCAGGATTTTCAATTTTATAAGTTATACCTCCCCCGGTATGAATTACTTTTATTCCAGCAAAAGGTGTTGGTATTTCATTCAGTAATTCAGTGCCTGAAGGCATAATTATCATAGCTTCAATAAGAGATTTATTACCGCCATATGATTCTCCATAGAGAATGGTACTAACATCACTTGACGCTTTATTCATCAAAACTTCTGAGAGTGCCTCTGGATTATTAGAAAATTCTTCAGGTGTCATTGATATCACTTGTCCGCCTGTTTCTTGAGCGATTAATTCATATGTTGGATCTGGAGTAAAGCCTACAGCAGTTTTTACACTCTCTCCCAATGGCTGCAATGAGATGGAGAGTGATGAAATAGAAGAATCAACTGGAAAAGAGTAGGCTCTAACTACACTTTTCTGTCCGAAAAAATAATAAACTGCCCCACCAACAAATGCTGCCAGTATTACAAAAACAGTAATAAATTTTATTTTCTTAGTCATAGATTATTTAATTAGTAATATATGCGGTCAGGCTCGATATTGTTATCAAGGTCGCGATTACAAACAGAATTGAGAACACTGCAATATACATGAATTTTCTTGTCTTAAGATAACGATTGGCACTGAAAATTGTCCCAATGATAGTGAGACAGTTTAGTACAACTAATCTATACAACTTCGGTTTTACACCCTGATATTGTGGTCTAGTTATTCGAATCGCCAGCCAAGTTGCAACAAAGGACAGAATAATCAACAGTCCAAGAGTAAAAATTATCGGATTCATATTGATTCTGTGAGCAAAAGATATTCGCATCGGAGCAGTGTTTGAAATACGCAAATCTTCTTGCATACTTTGTGTCTCAACTCCATAGATTGTAATTTGCGTGTATCCAAAACCGTCTTCGGTATTAATAAAATCATGAAACTTTAATCCCTCTTCAGAATATTTGTACTCAACTACAGTATCAGCTTCTATAGACTGATATATTTGGGGATTTGTATAGCCAAAAACAATAATATTCTTTTGTTGAGACATTCCGCTGTATGCAGAATTAGGTTTCAGTGGGTAAAATATTTCATCAGTGGGAAAGGACATTGTAACTCCTTGGGCAGTAAGATGATCTTTAGCAGGGTCAATCCATGCAACAACAAACGAAAAGTCATCCCGAATATAATCACTAAAAATAGGAATCGAATCTTTTTCTACTTGTAAACCTTTCTCAGAAAGATATTGATACAGAGCATCAGAAGTTTGAGCTGACAGAACTTCTGCAATCATTCCTTCTTTCTCGATATGCTGATACACATCAACTTCACTAAAAATGCCTTGATTCGGCACCATAATACTTATTGAATCTTTAGATAGTCCGAATGTAGACTGACTAAAAAATTCTCCCACAATGGGATAAATCTGAGTAGCCAGTAAGGAAGATTTTATATCTTCTAACTCATCCTTTGCTTTCTCAACAACATCATACCCAGAAAATTCTGGAGCATCAGATATTATGTCAGCATTAACTTGATCAGGAGACGAAGGAATAGGAATCACTAACACAGCACTAGTGTCTCGACTTTTTATATCCAAACCTATTAACAAATGCTCAATTCCATCATCATAAGCAATAAGTGCCTGCTCAGTAGTATCATTTCCATATTCCCAACCAGCCTCAGTGTCTGATGACATAATCAAAATTCCACAACCACAAGCCGCTACTGGGAATGACCAAGATAAAAGAAATACAATAACAAATGTTGTAAAAATCTTATGAATTGTCTGGGTTTTTTGATGTGATGAAAACATAACCTATTATACATCACGTAATTAGATCTTCGGTCGCATCAATGGAAACAACTGTGTCTCTCTAATGGTTTTACCCGCCAGCGTACAAAACACACGTTCACCGAAGCCGAAGCCGCAGGTTGGGGGCATGCCGTGTTCGAGCATTTCGACGAATTCCCAGTCTGGCATCATAGCTTCGTCATCACCACCCTCTAAGAGCGCTTTTTGGACTTCAAAGCGTTCACGTTGGTCGATTGGATCATTGAGTTCACTGTACCCTTTTCCTAATTCACTGCCGGCGATAATTGGTTGGAACATTTCGACTGTTTGGCCATCGGCGCGCGCTTTGGCGAGCGGGGCGACTAGCTTAGGATGATTGATGAGAAAGGCGGGGCCGGCGATGTTTTTGCGGCAATATTTCCACAAGGTATCAGTTAAACGTTCACGATTATCGCCTTCGTATTTTACTCCGAGCTCGTCAAGCTTTGCTTTCATTGCGTCTTCTGAGGCGGTCAGGACATTGATACCAGTTTGTTTTTCTACCTCAGTCACATAATCAATTTCAATCCATTCATCGGCCAAATCAAAACTATGGCCACGTGATTCAAACTTGGTAGTGCCAAATACATTATTAGCAATCTCTAGGTAAAGCTCGCGCACTAGCGTCATGCCTTTTTTATAATCAGCATAAGCCAAGTAGAATTCACAGTTAGTAAATTCTTGGAGATGTTCCGGGCTAGAGCCTTCGTTGCGGTAAGCGCGACCAATTTCGAAGGTTCTATCGAAGCCACCAGCCATCAAACGCTTTTGCCACAACTCACCAATTGAGATCCGTAAATAAACTGGAATATCAAAATCATTGTGATGTGTACCGAAAGGGCGAGCTTCGGCACCACCAGTGGTCACTTCCAAAGTTGGAGTTTCTACTTCCAAGAAATCATAACGCTTCATAAAGGTGCGCACAGTGTCCCAAAATTTTGCTTTCTGCACAAACATGTCCCGTAATTCAGCATTGAGTAACAAGTCGAGATAACGCTTACGGAAACGTTCATCTTCATCTTTGATACCAAAATGTTCAGTAGGGATATTCTGAAGCGCTTTGCTGAGCACATTCCATTCTTTTACTAACAAAGCTTGAGTGTTGCGTTTGGTCAGGTAAGCCGGACCAGTGATCTCGATAAAGTCACCGTTACTCATGGTTTCAAGGAGCAGATTGAATTTTTCTTCTCCTAATTCTTCACGGGAACAAAAGCTCTGAATCTTGCCCGTGCCGTCTTGCACATCAATAAAAGCAATCGCGCCATGTTCACGAAAAGCCATAATGCGACCACCGACAGTGACAGTAGTTTGCGCCGGCTCGAGCGTGACGAATTCTGCTAACACTGTAGCAACAGAATGAGTAATGTTTGTAGTGGCTGGATAGGGGTTAATACCTAGCTCTTGTAGTCGAGCAATTTTCCGTTCCCGGTCAGCTCGTAAATCCTCAATGTTTGACATGGTCTTATCGTAACTTGAGTTGGAGAAAAAGAAAAGGCCGGTGGTTCGCAAAGCGAACCACCGGCCTTTTCTTTTTCCTCTACGCGACTTTCAAAACCTTATACTTCTGCTTTCCAACTGGAGTTTCGAATTCGAATTCGTCACCCTTCTTATTTCCCATCAAGGATTCTCCGAGAGGTGAAAGGTATGAGAGCTTTCGTTCGTGGATATTAGCTTCATCAGAACCAACGATGATGTATTCTTTTTTGTCTTTGTCGCCATTCTTTTGAATTGTAACAGTTGAACCAAGTCCAATAACATCACCGTGTTTATCATGAGAAACAATCTTTGCTTCCTTAATAGTTTTTTCTAAGTAACTGATTCTTTCCTCGATAGCCGCCTGCATATCGCGAGCTTCTTGGTATTCAGCGTTTTCTGAGAGGTCTCCGAGACTACGAGCGTACTCGAGTGACTCTGCCACTTCCTTCCGACGGACGGTCTTTAGGTGGTCGAGTTCTTTTTTTAATTCGTCGAACTTCTCTGGGGTTAAAAAGGCTTGTGTATCATTCATATGCAAATATTTTCTCAATTATACGCAGTAATGTGAAGAGGTCAATGTTTACTACAAAGATTCATCTTCTGTTGATGTTGCTATCCCCAGATACTCTGGTCTTTTTTCGGACATCCATTGAACAACTTCGCCCATAATTTTAGTGGCGCCGAGAGCGTTACTGCGCGGCGCTTTGTCCATCATGAGGATGAAGGAGTATTTAGGGTCCTTATATGGCCAAAAACCCGCCGCCCACGAGTTTACATACGCATTACCTATTCCCACCTCCGCCGTCCCAGATTTGGCCGCTATGGCGACATCATCGCGTTCTAAGGGTCTGGCTGTACCGCCATTTAGGGTAACCGTTTTGCGCATTCCTTCGTGAACAATTTGCATCAAATGTTGGTCAATACCGAGATCAGTTTTTTTACCTTGTTTACCAGCCACTGCGTGTGGTTCTACTAAATACCCATCGTTGGCCAAAGCAGCATAGGCGCGCAACATTTGGATTGGAGTAACTAAGAAACCAAATTGTCCTATAGCGGTATGATAAGTATCGCCGAGCCGCCAATCGTCGTCAAAAGTTTTTTTCTTCCATTCTGGGTCAGGTACGACACCGGCTTGTTCTTGTGCCAAATTCACACCAGTAGTTTCGCCAAATCCAAAGCGCCGATAATTTTCGGCCATTTTGGTAATTCCTAGCCCGGGCTGATCGCCAAAACCGCCGCCAATAATATAAAAGTAAACGTTGGACGAGAAAGCAATCGCTTCGCGCATTGTCATTGGACCTTGCACCCGCCAGTCATTAAATCGTGTTGGGTGAGTTGGATCGTACTTATTTGGTACTAAAATAAAGCCATTACTGACAATTACTTTATCGGGTGAAATTATTTTATTTTCTAAAGCAGCATAAGCCACAAAAGGCTTCACGATTGAACCCGGTGTATAAGCTCCGCCAATTACTTTATTAAGAAATGGCAATCTATCATCGTTATTATATTCATTAATTAGCTTTGTATCATCGCCGTCGGCCATCACTTCTGGATCAAATGAAGGGTAACTCGTAAGCGCTAAAATCTCACCCGTGTTCACATCCATAATGGCTGCTGCTCCACTTCGAAAACCGGCTTTCTCACTAGCAGCTTCAATAATACTGTACATTGCTTCTGATAATTCAGCGTCAATTGATAGAGTTATAGCTCCCCCTTCCACCGGTGCATCGATAGCCGAATCACTAATCACATCACTTAAAGCGTCGACTTCACTGATTTTACTGCCGTTTTGGCCTTTTAATAAATCATCAAAGGCTAGTTCCACTCCACTGCGACCAAGGTAATCAGTTCGGAAGTAATAGCCTCGTTTATCCTTTTTTGGATAACTAACGTAACCCAAGACCTGCCCCAGTCCGCGACGGTCGGTATAAGCCCTAATCGGAAAACTGTACTCGCCTGTTTTGTCGACCTCGTTCCAAACCATCATCTCTCCGCGACGGTCGTACACGACACCGCGCTCAGCGATGATTAAAGACTGGTTAACACTATTGTTTTCCGCTACTTGAAGATACTCATCTCCTTTAACAATCTGTAATGAGTAAATCTGAGTTATAAAGGCAGCGGCAATAAGCAAAAAGATAAACCAGACTGTTCGCACGTTACGTTTGGTGATTGGCAATTCACGTTTCCCTTCCATGCGGGCGCGGTTAAAAGCTGGGATGTTTGAAGCATCCAACAAAACTTCTTCCACATCTACATTTTTAGTATACCTATCACGCAAGCGACTCATATGTTTTAGTCATCCGAAGATTAGCCAGTATAGGTCGGAAATATAACACCACTAGATACCACCAAACTGAAGTAAAACTCAACATTGGTAAAGTGTAAAAATTTCCGAAGTAACCATCAATTATGATAGCCATTGGCAAAAGTAGTATCGCTCCATGGCGCATACTAAATATTAAAATAAAAACCACAGCCACTATTAGCCAGTTTTGCAGTATCGCAATAGCGATACCTAAGTATAGTAATGTTGAAATAATATAACGCATCATAAAATCGGACTAGTGGTACTTGATACTTCTTCGGTAGTACTAGCGGTAGTAGAACTAATGACACCGACCGACAAATTCTCTACTAATAATTGATTACGCATATCATTCATAATTCGTTCATCAATCTCTGAAGCCGAACGAGTAATTTGCGACAATTTACCAATCGCCACTTGATACAAACCTGAAATAGCAATATTAGGTGAAATATATCCGTACTGCTCTGGTTGAGTAGGACGATTTTCAATGTAAGAAATACGGCCAAAAATACCCGGTTCGACACTCGGAAGATAAACTAGATTACCAACCGCAAGAGGCACCCCTTGTGGGACGCTAACACGAGCTACACCGCTTCCCATGCCTT
>JBEDID010000040.1:0-8737 GCA_041173745.1 Candidatus Parcubacteria bacterium
CCGCGCCCAATCCACCCTCCGCCTAACCTTCGGCCCAACCACCACCATCGAACAACTAAAATCCTGCACCAATGCCCTAAAGAATCATATCGACAAAATGACTAATTTGACTCACTAGTCATTCTGTTGCAATATAGAAGGTAGCAATACGTAGTATTGTGTATCAGCTTCAGTTTACACAGTTTTGATGACCGACCGTCCTCTGATACAGTATAATGAACAATATATATGCCGAATTTTCACAATTTCACAACCAAAGCCAAAGAAGCTATTCGCAAAGCACACGAGCTGGCGATTGAGCGTGGCCAAAATCACGTTAGTCCAGTGCATTTATTAACCTCACTTTCGATGCAAGACGAAAGTGCTGTAATCGCGATTCTTGATCGACTCGACATTGATATTATTGCCTTTAGTGATTTGCTCTTAGAGGCGCTTGAAATGCCAGAATCACAGACCACTATCTCACAATCTTACCAACTTTACCTCACACCAGAACTAGCCAAGGGCTTGGAATATTCTGGTCAGTTGGCTGAAGAATTAGGCGATTCCTACGTTGGAGTCGAACACTTGTTTGTGGCCATGCTTGAACATCCTGGACCAGCGATTGAAATCATGCAGCGCACTGGAGTTGATAAAAAACGGGTGATGAACGCGATTAAAGATATTCGCGAGAATAACGTGATTGATTCAGAAGCTCCAAAAACTTATCGAACCCTTGCTAAATATACTCGCAACCTAACAAAATTAGCCAAAGAAAATAAAGTCGACCCAGTCATCGGTCGCGATATTGAAATCCAACGCGTGATTCAAATTTTGTCCCGCCGCACCAAAAATAATCCTGTCTTGATTGGTGAAGCAGGAGTAGGGAAGACTGCTATCGCTGAAGGTCTAGCCCAACAAATTGTGCTTGGACAAGTACCAGAATCAGTGAAAGAAAAAGAAATTCTGACTCTCGATTTAGGATTGTTGGTGGCTGGCACAAAGTTCCGTGGTGAATTTGAAGAGCGCTTGAAAGCCGTTATGAAGGAAGTTGAGAGTGCCGACGGACGAATTATTCTGTTTATTGATGAATTGCACAGTATTGTGGGGGCCGGCCAAGCCGATGGTTCAATGGATGCTTCAAACATGCTTAAACCAGCCCTAGCGCGCGGAGAAATCAGGGTGATTGGTGCCACTACGCTCAAAGAGTACCAAAAGTACATCGAGCGTGATCCAGCTTTAACCCGACGTTTCCAGCCAGTTTATGTTAATGAACCAAATCAAGAAGACACTGTCGCAATTTTGCGGGGCTTGGCTGAAAAGTATGAACTTTTCCACGGTGTGCGTATAACTGACGACGCAATTCTGGCAGCGGTCAATCTTTCGTCGCGCTACATTACTGACCGATTTTTGCCTGACAAAGCAGTTGACTTAATTGACGAAGCGGCCGCAGCGTTAAAGATTTCGTTGGAAAATAAACCGGATGAATTGATAGCGACGGATAGACTCATTCGTCGGCTCGAAATCGAGCGGGAGGCACTACGTAAAGAAGTAGAAATTTCTACCAACAAGAAAGGAATCAAGGAAAGGATTAAAGATATTGAAAAAGAAATTGGTGAGTATAAAGAAACTACTTCTAATCTTGAAACTAAATGGAATAATGAAAAAGAGGCCTTGGGTGAAATTGGAGTCTTAAAGAAAGAGCTGGATGAATTTCGGGTCGAGGCTGACAATGCCGAGGCGACCGCTAATCTTATCCGAGCAGCTGAAATTCGGTACGACATAATTCCTAAAGTGCAGAAGGAGCTGGATGTAAAACTAAAACGTTTGAAGAAACTGCAACGCAGTCGAAGATTACTCCGAGAAGAAGTGACTGAAGAAGATATTGCATTAGTGGTGTCACGTTGGACTGGAATTCCAGTTTCGCGCATGTTGGAAGCAGAGGTTGAGAAATTAGCTCGCATGGAAGAAGTTCTGCATGAAAAAGTAGTCGGACAAAATAATGCAGTGAAACTAGTAGCCGACGCCATCAAGCGCGCCCGAGCTGGTATTGCGGACCCAAATCGTCCGATTGGCTCGTTCCTTTTCCTTGGTCCAACTGGAGTAGGGAAGACAGAACTTTCCAAAGCGCTAGCCGAATTTATGTTTGATGACCAAGATTCTCTCTTGCGCATCGATATGTCTGAATTCATGGAGAAGCACTCGGTCTCAAAGATTATCGGTTCTCCGCCAGGTTATGTTGGGCATGATGAAGGCGGTTCAATTACCGAAAAGGTGCGACGTCGACCATACGCTGTGATTCTGCTTGATGAGGTTGAAAAAGCTCATCCTGAAGTATTCAACATCTTGTTGCAAGTATTAGATTCTGGGCATTTAACTGATGCTAAAGGACGTAAAGTTAACTTCAAGAATACTGTCATAATTATGACCTCTAATATCGGCGCCGAACACATCGATCGCATGTCTAGTTTTGGATTTACTTCCGATCATGGTGCTGTGGCTCAGTACGTTCAAGCTAAGGATAAAGTGATGGATAGTTTGAAGCATTACTTCCGCCCCGAATTCCTCAACCGACTAGATGAAATAATTGTTTTCGACCTACTTGCACCAGAAGTCATTTCTGAAATTGTTAAAATTCAAGTGCTAGAGGTGGTGGCCCGTCTTAAGAAGAAGGAAATAACTCTGACCATTAGTCAGGAAGTAAATGAATACTTGGCTAAAGAAGGTTATGATCCAAAGTTTGGCGCTCGACCTTTACGTCGCTTGATTCAAACTAAGATTCTGACTCCAATCGCTAATATGATGGTGGGAGAAGGGATGCTTCAGGGCGGCACAGTTAATGTTACTATGAAGAAAGATGAACTTAATTTTGACGTTAAAAAAGTTGCGCGTCTGAAAGTTAATACCAAGAAAGTTTCTAAACCAATTGCCGAGAAACGAGAGCCGGTAATGGCTTAGTGGATGGAAAAACAAAAGAACCCCCAGCAAAGCTGGGGGTTCTTTTGTTTTGTGACTAAACTTTCTTAAAAAACGTCGCTCCTTTTCTGGTTGCTAGGTAGTAAGCTAATACGGCTATAATTGAGTAAAAAATAGCTACATCAAATTCAATCTCAACATCTGCAAGATATTGGAGGCCTCGTGGTACCCATGGCCAAACACTGGCCCAAATAAAGAGTAGTCCCCAAGGAAAATTTGTAGTTAATTTATTCCCAAATATGAGTAAAGCGGCAACCAGTCCATCGAGTACGAATACTGAGTATACTAAATACAGAGTTATGCTCCCACTGAAGCCTAAACTTCCGACTAACTCTAAATACTCAGGGTCAGTAAAAAGTGCCGGAATTGCATGACTAGCGAAATTGAAAGTAGTTATCAAAAGAGGAGTATATAAAAGTAATGTTTTAATTTTTGACATTGTTATTGTGTGTTTGATTAATAATCTAGCCTTATTCTATACCCCATTACTTTTATTGATACCACATACTGTTTATAGTAATTTAAATTCATACACAAAAAAACTCAAATCATATCGATGATTTGAGTTTTTTGTGTTTTCAACGGTGAGAAAGATGTTGAAATTTATACTGCATCAACCGCAGCTTTGAGCTTATTTTCGACTGCTAGTGCAACGTCTACAATATCAGTATTTTCAACCGCGCTCATGGCGGCACTAGGTAACATAGCTGAAACAAAAACAGCATCACCAGTTTGATAGACAATCACATTACAAGGTAACAAAAGTCCGATTTCTTTTTCTGCGGTTAATGCTTGGTGGGCGAAAGTTGGATTGCAGGCGCCAAGAATGGTGTAGTTTTCGTAATCGAGTCCAAGCTTATTTTTCATCGTAGCTTTAACGTCGATGGTGGTTAATACACCAAAACCTTCCTTGCTCAGTTCTTCTGTAACCTTATTAATCGCTTCGTCAAAAGTTAGTTTAACAATTTTGTTGTAACCGTATTTCATATTTATTGCAGATAAGAATAATTGTCTCTATCGTACTCTTAACTGAAAGCCCGTCAAATCAAAGTGTGCTTTTTTTGCTAATTGAGACGGTGAAATAATATGCTGTTGGTTAAATACTAAAATGAAAGGACAAAAGAAAAGATAAGCGTTAAGAGTATTTAAAACAGCAGTTCCCAAGATTAGTTCACAGAGCTAAAAACCTTTCAGTTAACTGAAAGGTTTTTGACTACGGAGTGCTTTCCACTATAAAGCAGTGTTCTCGTTTACCGTCGGGAGGAAATTTCGGTCGTTACACGACCAGTATCCCAATTGGCTCGTTTGTTTCGCTTCTCTTACAAACGAGCTCAATCGGGCTTAGAATCCCGCGTAAAATGTCTCCCAGACATTTTACTTCCCGGCGCACTAATAAAAATGGCACCCACAAATGTGGATGCTCATTTTTAAAAAGTGCGCCCGGAGGGAGTTTCTCCCCTTACAGGGGCAGTATCCCAATTGGCTTGTTTGTTTCGTTTCACTCATAAACAAGCTCAATCGGGCTTCGAATCCCTACGAAAGCTCTCCCAGAGCTTTCTCCCGGCGCACGCAATAAAAAATGCCCAAGCAGTTGCTTGAGCTTTTTTATACGCGTGCGCCGGGAGGGAGTTTCGGTCGTTACACGACCAGTATCCCAATTGGATGAATTATTTCATTTCATTCATAATTCATCTCAATCGGGCTTCGAATCCCACGTAAAGTGTGTCCCACACACTTTACTTCCCGGCGCACTAAAAAAATAGCATTCACCAAAGTGAATGCATATTTTTAAAAGTGCGCCGGGAGGGATTCGAACCTTCGTAGACATAAGTCAGCAGATTTACAGTCTGCCCTCGTTGACCGCTTGAGTACCGACGCAATTTTTCAGTCATTCGTTTTTCTTAACGAATGTGAACAAAATATCACAGTTTTGCGATTTTTCAAAGTTTTTCTGTGCTATGATTTTGGGATGAAACGGAAAACATATTTAATTTTATCAGCCCTACTTTTAGTTGTGCCAATTATTGCTATGGCTAAAGGCCTTGTGCCTTGTGGTGGGCCTGGTGAACCAGTTTGTCAGCTTTGTTATTTTGTTGATCAAGTTAATCTAATTGTTAAATGGTTGGTTGGTATCTTAACTGTAGTATTTGCGATTATCTTTGTTTCTTCGGGACTCAAATTGGTTACTTCTACTGGTAATGCAGCCGAAATGAAGGCAACTAAAGACAGGATTACTAATGCAATTATTGGTTTAGTAATTGTGATGGCCGCCTGGTTGTTGATTGACTTTGTGATGAAATCTTTGGTTAATCAGGATGCCTATGGAGGACCGTGGAATTCAGTCGCTTGTATTGCTCAACCAGAATCTGGAATTTTAAGAATTTATCAGCCGGTTCCTAACGCTTCTCGAGGTGAAGCAAATCCAAATGCTGTCGGTTCATTAAATCAGTCTCAAATTGACGCGCTGGCAGCAATCTCAGCTCCGGATGACAAAGTGGCGGCGGCGGCTCAAGCGGCTGGTTTAGACGCTGCTCAGACAAAAAATCTACAGGCACTAATGCGTGTGGAGTCGGGTGGATGCGTCCATAAGACAAGTCCGGTGGGAGCTTTAGGTTGTATGCAGATAATGCCTCAAACCGCTCGTCAGTATGACCCAAGCCTCAAGGGACTAACCGACCAACAAGTGAAAGATAAATTGATAAATGATAATGATTACAATATTTCTTTAGGAGCTCAGATTTATCAAGATCTTTATACGACTTACGGTGGAAATGAACAAAAAGTCTTTGCTGGCTACAATGGTGGTCCTGGCTCGAATTCACCAAGTAGTGATTGTCCGGGACAGACACGTTGGCAATGTGTCTGGGATTCTCCTGGTTGTTACGGAACTGCTAATACTAGCTGTACTCCAAACACTGGTTATGTCGAGACTCGTAACTATGTGAATAAAGTAGCTGCTGTGTCAGCCAAACTTTAATCTAAATTACAAAAAAATACCCAGCACGCTGCTGGGTATTTTTTTGTAGAAATTAGGTAGCTTACCGTTCGTAAACTCACTTCATTGCGGGCCCACGAGGATTCGAACCTCGGTCAACGGTTTTGGAAACCGGCATTCTACCACTGAACTATGGGCCCTGATTATGTATGAACTTTACGGTGTGTAAAATTCAATGTCACGTTATAGTAGGGGAAAGAAGGCTCGTGGTCAACTAGGTGATTGGGAATGAGTAATTAATTAGTGTGCATAAGCAGTGGGGTGCTGGTGGTTGCGTGCTACCATTTCATTATATGAAGTATCTTAAATCGAGTGGTGAGTATTTTGTGGCTTTCTTAATTTATGTCGCTGCTACGCCCAGGGCGGTTGAGGCAGCCTTTAAATTTGTGACCTGTTCGGGAACTACTTGTTCAGCCTGCAACTTTGTTGAAATGGGGAACGCTATCATCGTTTGGATGATTGGTATGATGTTCGTTATTTTTGCCGTGATGATGGTCTCGGCTGGATTTGGTTTGATAACCTCTGGTGGAAATACTCAGGCAGTCTCTGACGCGAAGTCAAAGTTTACCAATGCTCTAATCGGACTATTGATTGTTTTGGGCGGCTGGTTGCTAGTGGACACGATAATGCGCGGTTTGCTTAAAGGGGGGACTGGAGATATTGAAGGGTATGGGCCTTGGTCCGAGGTTAAGTGTGGGTATCAATCAACTACGCAAGTTGTTGCTTATGATACATCATTAGATAATGAGACTGCTGGTTCAAATACTGCTGTAGGTAGTGGTGGAGCGCCTTCCACGCCACCTCCTGTTGCTGGTCCTGCAGGAAGCTTAAGTGATGCTGGAGTAAATGTGGCTGATTGGTATGGTACAAATGGTCCAGGCCGAACCGGAAATGCAAACGCTAATGTAATTGCTGCAACTAAAAGCATGCAAGATGCTGGTCAAGCTGCTAATGGGGGAAAGATTCCCTTCCAAGTTACTGCTGCTACCACAGAAGGGGTGGGACATAGTGCTGGTAGTCAGCACTATGCTGGTACCGCAGTTGACGTTCAACCAATAAATGGAGCTTCTTATGATCAGTTAATACAACTTTGCAAAAATGCCGGATTTACTTTTGTTAATGATGAGAGAGCTCAGAATCATATTCATTGTGACATGAGGTAACGACTAATCGGATTTTAAAAATTCGGCGATACGTTTATAAATCCCTTCGCGATTTTCTGGCACAAACCACGCAATACTATTGTCGCGCCGCAACCAAGTAAGCTGCCTTTTGGCGTATTGTTTAATTTTAAATTCTAACGCGGTGACCATTTCTTCATAAGAAAGAGTGTTTTGTAGATATTTTGTGATATAGCGATATTCCAAGCCGAAACTGTCGAGACGCTCATATCTGACGCCGGTTTCGTGTAAATGTTTTACTTCGTCAACCATGCCCGCTTCTAGTCCAGACAAAAGTTTGTTGTGAATATTGAGATTAAGTTGTGTTTTTTCTACATCGGCGCCAATTAACAGCCAGTCGTAGGGAGACTCATGTTTTTCTAAAGCGGGAACCACTCCTAAAGTGTCGATTATTTCCAAGGCTCGAATCAAACGGCGCCGGTTGTGTTGGTCGATTGCTTCAGCGCGAATCGGGTCTTTGGTCTGAAGTGATTGAAAAAGTGCTTCGGTAGAAAGTTCTTCTAGTTCAGCCCGTAAGGATGGGTTGGGTGGAACTGGTGCGGACTGTAAATTGTTGCGTAGAAGTTCAATATAAAAAAAGGTGCCGCCGACAATAATTGGGCAATTGCCTCGCTCAATGATGTCGTTGATGGCAAAAGTCGCATCGCGTTTGAAGTCGGCGCCAGTGTACGTTTCTGTTGGATTAACGATATCAAGCAAATGGTGAGGCACACCGTCCATTTCTTCCACTGTGACCTTACTAGTGCCGATGTCCATGCCTCGATAAACTTGCCGTGAATCAGCCGAAATCACCTCACCATTGAATTTTTTGGCAATAGCAATAGAAAGGGAAGTCTTTCCAGCTGAAGTCGGTCCAACCACGACAATTACTTTTGGTTTAGATTCCATTGATTTGACTATAGCAAAATTGAGTGGTGGATACAATCAATTCATAATTTGTGCTATTATTTCCTGACTTAACAGATAATCGCGATTTTATGGAAGAAGAGATATTTTTTGATGATGACATAGCGCCGCTGACAGTTGGCGACACAGTACCAGCCGAATTGGATTTCCCTGTGTATTACAACGATGATTTTGGCGGAATGAGTTTTGAAGAGTTGCGCGGAAAGTGGGTGATTTTGATGTTTTACCCGAGAGATTTCACTTTCGTTTGCCCGACTGAGTTGGGTGAAATGGCGGCTTTGCATGCTGAGTTTATCGAAGCTGGCGCAGAAGTTGTGTCGGTTTCAACTGATACTCCTGAAGTGCACAAGGCTTGGCACGATGTGTCTCCGAGCATTAAGGATATTAAATTCCCGATGGCAGCTGACCCGACTCACGTTTTGTCAGAGTTATTTGGAGTATTGGATGAAGACGAAGGGACAGCACGTCGCGCAACTTTCATCATTTCACCAGAAGGAGAAATTGTATCAATGGAAATGAATCATGATTCAATCGGTCGCAGCGCCAAGGAAACTATGCGTAAGTTCAAAGCGGCAAAGTTTGTCGGTGCTCATCCGGCTAATGTCTGCCCAGCCAGTTGGCAAGAGGGCGAGGAGGTTCTTACACCAGGAGCTGATATGGTAGGAAAGATATAGTTTTAGTTTAGATTGGAGAGCAAAAG
>JBEDID010000041.1:0-8649 GCA_041173745.1 Candidatus Parcubacteria bacterium
ACAACGTCCCCCATACAGTAGCACTGGTTAAGGACGTTAATTACCACAACCTAACCCATGAGTTTGGGGTCGATAAACTGATTAACAAAAAAATGTTAGCGGCTGATTATATTGTTCGACATGTAAAAAACAGCAATGTTATATCAGTTGCGACTGTGCCGGGCTTAGCAGTTGAAACTGTCGAATTCATTGTTCGCAAAGACTCTCCTTTAATCAATCAACCAATCTATGATTTGGACTTAGTACGTCAAACTCGCGTCATAATTGGTGGGGTGTTACGAAAAAATAAACCACAAATAATCGACAGTAGTTTTGTTCTTCAGACTGGAGACACTATTATTGCAGCTTATCACCACTCCTGCCGCTCAGAATTTCAAACTCTACTCTAATTATGATTTTACATCCTCGCTCTATTTTGCGTGTTTTAGGAGCCATCATTTTGCTCGAAGCAGTTTTTTTGATTATCCCTTTGCTTAGTTCAGTCATATTGCACGATGGACAACATTGGTCATTCTTAATTAGCTTTGGCATTATTTCTTTATTTGGCTTAGCGTTATTAATTCCCAATCAAGCACACAAAACCCTTAAGAAACGCGACGTGTACATTGTCGTTACTACCAGTTGGTTATTAGTTTCAATCTTTGGCACATTGCCATACTTACTGACGGGCACCATTCCTTCATTAGCTGACGCTTTTTTTGAAACAGTTTCTGGTTTCACAACTACCGGCGCTAGTATTTTAACTGAAATCGAAAACCTACCACCGAGTATATTACTTTGGCGCAGTTTAACTCAGTGGATTGGCGGCATGGGAATTGTTGTACTTATGCTGGCCGTTATTCCATTATTAGGGGTTGGCGGCATGCATCTATTTGATGCCGAATCTCCTGGCATTATGATGACCGGCTACGTCCCCGCATTAAAGAGACTGCTTTGATTATGTGGGCAGTTTATTCAACCCTCACTCTTGCCGCTTTTCTCTTTCTTTTACTGGGAGGAATGAGTATTGTCGATGCTCTCGCTCATGCCTTTAGCACTCTTTCAACCGGAGGATTCTCTACCCGTAATGTGAGTGTCGCAGCTTTTTCTCCCTATATTCAATACGTCATAATTATATTCATGATTTTAGCTGCCACTAATTTTGCCCTTTTATACAGCGGACTGACTGGACGCTTTCGTGATTTCTGGAAGAATGATGAATTTAAAACCTATCTCTTGGTAATAATTAGTGCCACAGCTTTTATCGTAAGTTACCTTATTGAAGAAGGCTCTTCAGCCGAAGAAGCTTTTAGAATTGGATTATTTCAAGTCGTGTCGATTATCACCACGACAGGATTTGCTACCACAGACTATACTCTCTGGGCTCTACCACCAGTTTTTGCGATTGGAACATTAATGTTTATCGGCGGCATGTCAGGGTCTACAACCGGTGGTATAAAAATTGTGCGTTATGTGATTCTTATTAAAAGTGTGTTTCTAGAATTTCGACGACAACTATTTCCTGATGCAATTTTGCCGTTGCGATTTAATTCTATTCGCGTTCCAGAATCTATGGTATTTAGAGTTATCGCTTTTGTTCTATTGTATTTTATTATTTTTATCATTGGTCTTTTTGTACTACTTTTACAGGGAATTGATTTTGCCACAGCCGTCGGAGCAGTGGCTGCTACACTAGGAAATATTGGACCCGGTTTCGGTGCCGTGGGACCAGCCGGAAACTTTGCTTTTTTCTCAAACGAAATAAAATATTTTCTTTCTGGATTAATGATTGTCGGTCGACTCGAGATATTTACTGTTTTAATATTACTCACTACTTATTTCTGGAAAAGATATTAGTTATCTAACTACTTAAATAACACAGGAATTTCAAGAGCATCGTCATTTTCGGGTAGACCAGAAGGGTTATCTCGTTTGAGAATAAGCATGCCATTTTTAGCATAAGCATCGGCCGGTAAATTGTACTCGATGGTCGCAACAAACGGTACAAAGTCTTCTGTCATCCAGTCATTCTGTGCCGTAGCCTGTCCTTCTCCAATGATACGACCATCCCAGTCGGTTACAACTATCGGAAAGCTGGCCTCAAAAAACCAATTGCCTCGTGCTTCGCCGGTTACAGTAATAGGTGATGTTAATGTTTCTAAAGGTTGAGGATAATCGAGCCTGATAAGATTGCTCTTTTCGGCAATACGGGACAATATGTCTTCTGGCACTACTGGTGTTACAGATTTCGGACACGGAGCAAAAGCACAGTTTGGTCCAGTTCGGCCCACGGCTGAACCGTCCGGACAAAGCATTGCTTCTTGAGTACAAGCCTCTGGTTGATTTGGAGTAACGACTGAATCTGAACCAATAAACCACCAGGCTCCAACTGCTACTGCTACAATTAGAAACAACAAAGAGATAACGAATTTCATATCCTATATTACAGCATAGGTGGTCGAAATTGGCGAATGTTAGGCGGGTAAACAAAAAGGTCGGTCGGCCCCAGAGGGCCGACCGACTTTTCGTCACCTAATTCCCTACTCTTGAGTCTCCTTCACTACCTCTTCTTCACGGACAGGTTTCGGTCCTTGAGCTACAAGTGCAAACAACACCAGTATAACAAAGGCAGCTGTACCCATCCCAACCCAAGGTATCCAAGGGTTACGTTCTGTTAGGCGACTTTCTTCGGTGTCACAAACGTCACCAATTCCATCCCCATCTTCATCAGCCTGGTTATAATTTGGATTATTAACACATTTATCGACACTGTTTAAAAGACCATCGCGATCAAAATCATCACAAGCATCACCCTGCCCATTACGGTCGATATCAGTCTGATCAGTATTAGCAACTCGTACACAATTATCTATTATGTCGCGTACTCCATCTCCATCAACATCTGCCGGAACATATAGATAATTTGGAATAGCATTGTAGCCCGGCAAAGATAACAAACCTTCCTCCGAACTAAGATTACCTGACTCAGGAACTACAACAGAAACAAATTGATCAGCATGAAAATAAATATCATATGACATTTGCGGTTGGGCCAAGAAGCGAATATTTTGTTGTGTATTAGTTAGGACATTTTTTTGCACCAGGTTCAACTCAGTAATTCGCAATGGCTGGGCGTAGGTGAGATTGATTTCAAAATGACGACCAGTCACTTCAAGAAAGTTAACCAAAGCACTATCCATTTTACGCTTTGCCACAACCGTTTGTAATGGTAGTCCATTTTCATCTGACACTGAAATTTCTACTGTCAAAGGCAAAGCTACATACTGCGCCAAACTTAAATTAAGTTGTGCTGTGGTAACTGGCTCTGGTGTATCAATAATTATTTGAGCATAACCTTGACCTTCATCAGGCACAGGAAATTCGGTATAGGTATTAATTTTATTATCAATCAAATTTGAACCACTTTGTACAACCGGAAAAGTTGTAACTCGCAATGGAACTGGTTCAACCGACACTTGGCGGAAGAAATTCGAGCCGACTAAGCTTCCTGTCTCCTTCTCTCTTACCAAAAAATATTCACCTGTAGCAACATAATCTGTAATTGGCACTTCCACTAGTGTAGGCACCAACACATCAATTGGAGGTACTGTAATTACAGTCTGGAATGTTGTTAATGGATCCTTTTGAGTTTGTATATTTTGAGCATACTCGGCGTGGACAAATGTGATTGGCAACAACAACACGAGCGTGATGATGCGGAAAAATAGTTTCATATTAAGGTAATTAATTATCAGTTTGTGGTTGCAACTTGCGAATAAAGGCGGTGGAAATTAGCAACAAGCCAACAATTAGAAAGACGATGATTCTGCCCTCAATTTCCATTTCCCAAACGTCTACCAGTAGTAAGCGAGCGACGACTAGACCAATCAACACTCCCCCGACCACCTGTAACAAACGTACGCCAGAGGACTTACCTGATACAAACATACCAATACCAACAATTGTGTAAAAGGTCAGTGACACCATCGTGCCTAAGTCATACTCAAATAATTTATGACAAACCAACCACACTAACGACACGAGGAAGAAACTACTACCGACAAACAGAGTGTTGACTGTAATTTTTGGATACGCAGTATCTAAATAATCAGTTTGTAAACTAATTTGCAAACCAGTCATAATCAACACAATTGCCGTTAAGCAGATGACCGCAAAATTTTCATTGAACACGCCATTCCAGATAGACAAGTCAAAACTTTCAACAGACAACAACGTTGGAACAATTAAAATTAAGCTTAGTCGTGACAATAAGACTGCGCCCGCTCGGAGCTTAGCCGCCGCCATTACCAACAGCGATATTTCGGCCAAATACATAATCACTAATATCGGACCGTCTAGTTCTGCCGCAGTTGCCACTCCAATCAATGCAATGCTCGTAGCACCATACAAATAGAAAGCTTTGTAGTTGGCAGTCGCAACAAATACTACGTATGTACCAAGTGCAAACACTAGCGCCCAAGCTGTATACAACAAACTGCGCCACACATCATTCGCCGCAGTTTCAATCCACGAGAAAAGAAAAATGACAGTTCCTAGAGCAGTTAAAGCATGGATTCCTAAATGACTAATGTTATTTCTCCGACGTACCAAACTGACAACATTGGCAGCAAAGAAAATACCCACCAATAAAAAGGAAAACATAATCGCACTATCTTGATCAATGATTCGTCCACCCAAGAATGGCAAACTGTGTAAATACGATACTACCAAAGTTGCCAAAGTTAGACGTGTCCAGCCAGTCCGCCACACCACCCAAAGACTCCCTGCCACTACCACCAGAAGATAAGGAAACACTACCATCACATCTGGCAATGGTGCTGCAGTTAGAAGCGGAGCAAAGGCTGCTAACAATAATCCAGCTAAAGCTAACTTCTCACTAGCAAAGCGCACACTCACAAACGCAACGAATGATACAGTCATAAACATTAGGACTAACGCTGTTTCTGGAGTAAAGAAATTATATAGTTCACGCGCAGCATACAATGTAAGTAATATCGTTGTTGCTCCCACCACCGTAAAGATTCCGCCTTGATGAACAAATTGACGCATCCGCCAAGTACCCAACAAAAGAAACGAAACACCAGCCATTAAACCAATCGTAATTCTTCCGACCGGACCAATCCAGTTGTTAGCGAACGCATAACTAACAAACCAACCGAAAGCTAATAGAAGCAAGAAGGCTCCAAGCTTGACCATGAAGTCTTGTTTCAACCAACTATAAAACCGGCTGAAAACACCTGGTTCGGACAAATCCTGGTATTCTTCCGACGACATAGTGCTCACTGGCCGGGGCACAAATTGTGAACCAACTTCAGAAGCCATCGGAACTGGGCGAAGTTCTGACGAGACACTACTATTCCTTAGACTGTCTAATCGATCAATTCTATCCTCAAGATGTTGCACCTTATTGTTAAAATATACCCAGCTCGCAATCAATCCGATAAAAAATATTAACTCCATAATAGACTATTTAAATAAAATAAAACCTAATTTTAGTATAGCACGCAGCCTGAACCAACTAATTACAAAAGCACATGTAAAAAACTGTCGGCTTAAGCCGACAGTTTTTTACTTGTTTTTATTTAGCTTAATAAAAAGTAAGTGACGCTATAAGGTTAGTAAATATTGCTCTAATAGAATCTGGCTCATCTTGGTACTGTCCCGTTAGTACATACACCCGACCTTTATGGGAAGCTAAATACACTTCTTGTTTGTATGAGCCATCAGTTCGATAACGCAAAGCTTTGACCCCATCAATTTCAATCTCTTCTGGTTCAGACGTACGGAAAGAATAAGACGATAACTGAGGATTTTGTTCGGCCCAAGTGCGGAGAACAGTAATTTTATCTGGAGCCTCAATATCGTCAGCAACTTCTGGCAAGTCAATCACAAAGATACTAATCAGAGGTGGCGCCTCACCCCCAGCATCAGCGGTCTGAAATGTAATGTACTCAGCCGTGTTTAATATTAGGTAGATTTTTTTTATACCATCAGTTGAGGTGGTAGCAATTGGTGGTTCAATCACAGTATATCCTTCCTCTCCACTAGGATAAGTAAAGGCAAAATCCATATCCGTATTTTCAATCGTCGTTGGCACCACAGCAGTTACAGTGCGACTATCGAGGTACGGGTTTATCACTTTTGAGTAAACCAAAAATCCAACACCGATTAGCAAGATAATGCCCGAAATGATATATATTTTTTTCATAATTTGTTACTTAGGTAATACGCATTATTACATATTTTAAGCCATTCTGCCTCTTTTACGTCGGGCAGACGCCCCACAATCCCCGTTTTTGTGCTACTGCTTCTCGTTCCAATTGTGAAAAACGACTGGCATTTTTAGTGTTTGGAGAAATTGAAAGTTTCGTAGCATATCCTTCTTTTACCAAAATTTCATTTACAAACATATCCCCTACATAAACATACCTTAACAATCGGTCGTAACGATCAACATCACCAACATCACTGATCAATCTTACTTCTTTTTCTGAAACCAACTTTTTATTACGTTCAGTTGCTTCAGCACTATAACAAGCCGGCTCCTTGTCTCTATAAGGTTCGGGTGTATCCACACCAATGTAGCGCACCGTTTTTTCAACCCCTGCCAAATTAACAACAATCGTATCTCCATCGATAACTCGCACAACCACCCCCTTCTCTTCCTTGTCTACCTGCACAATTTCGGCTGCAGGTATTTTTTCACCAATTCCTAAGTAGAGACCAATCAACAAAATTACAGACAGTAAAAACTTCATGCTTATATAATACATCACCACACCTCTGTCACCACAAGTTTAGAAAAATACTGTACACTATAGTCATGCCACAGAAAACAATTCTCATTGTTGAAGACTCACCATATCTTGCCGAATCACTTTTTGATATGTTTTCCCTTAAGGGTCACAAACCAATGATTGCACCAACCGGACGTGAGGCGGTAGATTTGGCTTTAAACTTTAAACCAGATTTAATCTTGCTAGATATTCGTTTGCCAGATATTGATGGCTATGAAGTATTTAGACGCATTCGTGCTGACGACTGGGGAGCCTCAGTAAAAATTATTGTTTTGACTGCCTCTGAGTCAATTGATGTCATATCAAAAAATATTAACCTACCAAAAGATTATATTCTTTTCAAACCAGATTGGAGTGTCCAAGACTTAATTGAAAAAATTGAATCCCATCTAAACTCTTAAAACTTACTTTTTAAATTTAATCAGTAATTGATTCTGACAGTTCCAGCGGAAGTACAACTTCGAACGTAGTACCGACATTTTCGGTGGTAGTAAATGAAATATTACCTTTTAATACCAGCACTGCTTCACGCACAATATATAAACCAAGACCAGTACCATCTGGCACATCTCGCACCGCATTTGATGCTCGGAAGAGTTTTGAAAAAATTTCGTCCTGGTCTTCGATAGGAATACCCATTCCATTATCGGCCACACTAATAACGACATTGTCGCCCTTTTTTCCAAAACCAAGATGTATCGTCCCCTTCTCTTTAGTGTACTTAGTAGCATTTGAATAAAGATTAGTTACAATCATTCGGATTAGATTAGGATCAGTAATTATTTCATCAACTGATTCATCAAAAAAAGTTTTTATTACCAGGTTCTTTTGTTGCGCTCGTAAAGACTGCTCAGACATAATATCTTTAAACAAAACCGAGAGTGAGACTTTTCTATACTCAGCCTGAAAAGTACCAAGTTCAAAGCGCGATACACGCAAGAAATCATCAACCAATATCGCCATTCTTTTTATACTAATTAGAAGCCGGTCAATGTATTTTCGCTGTCTATCAGTTAAAGTTTCAGGGTTATCAACCAACAAAAGCTCTGCGCTCCATTTCATACCAGCAATTGGAGTACGCAGTTGATGTGATGCCAGTGACACAAATTCTGATTTTGCTTCTTCAGCTTTTTTCTGTTTTGTAATATCGACTAAGGTCAATAAACCGATTCTCTGCCCAGTTAAATCTGTATAAGTAAAAAGCGACAATAGTGCCCAAACCTCTCGATGATCGGGGCGCTTAACCTTCACAACCTCATCACTAGCCGGCAAACCGCTACGATATTTTTCAACCAATAAATCAAGGTGTTCTAAGGAGGAGTATTGCACCCGACTAAAAATATTGATACCTCTAATTTTTCCTTGAGCCAGGCCAATCATGCGCACCGCCGCAGTGTTGGCTGATTTTACATGACCTTCTGAATCTAGAATAAAATATGGGACTGGACTATTTTTATAAAGCTGAACATATAGTTCTTCTGAAGAAAAACTTGAGCTTATCGCTAGGCTTTTCTTCAGCTCATCCGATAAACTGGCTGACCGAATAGTGTCAAAAAGATTTACTGCAATTAAGGCACAGCAGATAAAGACGGTTAAAAACAAAAAACCTTGTAAGTTTTCATGCGATAAATCATAATTTAATGCAACCAAAACAAGAAAACCAACCAGGAATAAAAATACTCCAAATGCTGGCCAAAAAGCTCTCTTAGTGTGTACCGACGATGAATCCATTTAAATTAAGTTTGGTAAATTATACCACCTCATCGGTCTGCTATTTTGTCAGCAGACTGACTTCTGACCTGACTAAATCTGCCACTACTGACATTTCTCCCATCTCATCAGTCCTCATCAC
>JBEDID010000042.1:0-8434 GCA_041173745.1 Candidatus Parcubacteria bacterium
TAATTGAGCAAAATAGTATTCATGATTACGCATGCCGCCAAACTCAAAACCTAATCGGCGCTGCATTTCAGCAATCGCAAAAGCATTGTTCTCGGCGTCGCTGTTGTAAGCAGTAATTTTTTCTTGAATTAAATTAACGTGTTTTACATAGCCTTGGTATAAACCGAGGTGATTAGTAATTGTGTCAGTGGAAATTCCATCGAGTTCTGGAAGAGTGAAAGTAATAGGTTCGTATTTCATAAAATTTAATATTTATAGGGCCGATAGATGTAATTTATTGTATCATGGAGTAATGTCAGGCACTCTATCCCAACTACGTATAATAATTATTTTTATTCTTGCCGGCACTGCGCTCACAATTTGGTTGCCCCAGAGTCTAGCGATAACCGAAACTCAAGATTTTCTCTCAGTTCAATTTTTAGATGTTGGACAAGGTGACTCAATTCATATTACGACACCGGATGGTTATGAAATGTTGATTGACGGCGGGCCTTCATCCGCAGTATTGCGAGAGTTAGCAAAAGGCCGGTCATTCTTCGATAAAAATATTGATGTAGTCATTGCCACACATCCCGACTCCGATCACGTGGCCGGATTAGTTGACGTCCTAGAGCGCTATCAGGTTGATTATTTGCTCGAGACGAATGTAAAGAGTGATTCTCAGGCTGCAGTGGCTTACGAAGCCGTAGCACGCACTGAGGGGGCACGTATTATCGTGGCCGAGGCTGGTCAAACGATTCAGTTAGGAGCTTCGACTACCGTGTACATTTTATCGCCGCAAGGTGACACCACCGATTGGGAAACCAACACTGCTTCAATTGTGGTGCAAGTAGTCTATGGTAATACTTCATTTATGTTAACTGGCGATGCACCGAGTTCAATTGAAGATTATTTAGTCGGTCAATATGGTTCGGCGCTACATAGTGATGTTTTAAAACTCGGTCATCATGGTTCAAATTCCGCTTCCGATGAATTATTTCTCGATGCGGTTACTCCGCAATATGCTGTGGTCTCGGCTGGAAAAGACAACCGCTACGGCCACCCGCGCCAAGAAGTACTTGATAGAGTGCAAGAGCGGGGAATTGAAGTGGTGAGTACAATAGAAAAAGGAACTATCGAGCTTGAGAGTGACGGAACTAGGGTGTGGGTAAAATAAAAAAGACCAGCTCCCTAGGGAGCTGGTCTTTTTTATCGATTAAATAAGCTTTGCTTTCTTGAGAGTAGCGTAGGCACCGTTCTTGGCGATGGTTCGCATCGCGGCGGTTGAAATCTTTAGAATAACAGTCTTGTCGATTTCAGGAACGTAAATACGCTTCTTTTGTAGGTTTGGTTGACGGGTTGTCTTTCCTCCAGGGTTAAATTGAGTCGCACGAGTACGGTTACTGTAACGGCCCCCGATTTGGGTTTTTTTGCCTGTGATGTCGCATTGGTTTGCCATAAAATAAGTTCTTTAGTGGCGACATACTACCATATGTGTTTGATAATGCAACTCATTTTACCTCTGTAATACTTTTACTAATGAAGTCAATTGCGTTATGATTCATGACAATATGGAACCAACACAAATTGCAATGATCGTCGCCCTTATTTTTTCAGTCGTTATTCATGAAATGGCCCACGGTTATGCGGCTAACTGGCTCGGTGACCCAACCGCCCGTTTGGCTGGCCGATTGAGCGCCAACCCGTTAGTGCACCTTGACCCGTTCATGTCAGTTATCTTACCTACGATGTTGATTCTGACCGGTTCGCCAATTTTATTCGGAGCCGCCAAACCTGTCCCCTACAATCCTTATAACCTAACTAACCAAAAGTGGGGAGAAGCAATTGTGGCAGCAGCTGGCCCAGCGTCCAACTTTGTCCTCGCGATTATTTTCGCTCTTTTAGTGCGTAATGCTGATTTGCTCTCTCTCTCACCAACCTTCATCCAGCTATCAATTGGAATCATTGTGCTTAATATATTCTTAGGCTTGTTCAATCTAGTGCCGATTCCACCCCTCGATGGTTCAAAAATTCTGCCGCGTCTCCTTCCATATAATTTGTCTATGAGATATGAAGGTTTCCGGCGTACTCTTGAGCAAAACGCCAGTTTCGGTTTCATGTTGGTGATACTACTTTTTGTTTTTGTTTTTTCTGGTCCGTTGAACCAATTAACGAGGTGGCTAACCTACGTCTTGCTTGGTTCGTAATTTCTGGTACTCTGTCAGATAGATATTTCAGTTCGCCTAGCAGGGATCAGTAAGTGTTTGGGGTGCCTTTCTAGGTAACCCCCTCTCCGCCCCAAACACACGGAATTTTAAAATCAGCTATTTAGGATTGATTATGGCCTTGCAGCAACTAGCTCAAGGCCTTTTTTCTTGCAAAATACTTAATATGTAGTACATTACGTGGGCTAAATTATGGCAACAATTCAACAATTAACCCGTAAGAAGCGAACCGACAAAACACGCAAAAGTAAGCGAGCGGCTCTCGAGTCTGGATTTAACAAAATCAAGAACGAACCTAACTCTTACTTCTCACCGTTTAAACGTGGTGTGTGTACTCGTGTAACTACTAAGACCCCTCGTAAGCCAAACTCTGCGATTCGAAAGATTGCCCGAGTTCGACTTTCAAATGGTCAAGAAATTACTGCGTACATCCCAGGTATCAAGCACACACTGCAGGAACACTCAGTGGTACTAGTACGAGGCGGACGTGTTAAAGATATCGGTGTTAACTACACTATTGTACGTGGAAAGTACGATGCAACTGGTGTAAATGACCGACGTCGAGGACGGTCTCGCTACGGAGCAAAACGTCCTAAAGCTAAATAAATTGTTCCTGAGCTTTGTTGCGTTTCAGTAAAATAATATTCACCGTACGTTAAGTACGGCTCACATTATTTTCTTCACGCGCCGCGCTCAAAAACAATTTCTTGAACTTTTGGATAAGAAAAAGAGACCTAGTGGAACTAGCGAAGTTCTGCGAAAAATTACTAATAGTTTATATTCGCTACAGATTACAGGACGCGATGCGACCGCAAGGCTCGGCATCAAACTATGCGAAGAATGAAAAAATGATATTGTCATATCCTAGGGCATAATATTTGCCTATGGAATTCACCTCATCTTTCTCATTCGCATCTAATTAAGACAATTAACATGCGACGACCAATAAAAAAACGACCAATCGTGTCACCTGACATTGTGTTTGGTTCAGTCGATGTCGAACGTCTCATAAATTACATCATGCTCCGCGGTCAAAAAGAAACCGCACGTAAGATAGTTTATGCAGCGTTCGAACTCATCAAAAACGACAAGAATGGCGGAGACCCACTGGAAGTATTCACTACTGCAGTGCGTAACGCCGGACCACTCATGGAAGTACGTTCACGACGAGTTGGTGGTGCAAACTACCAAGTTCCTCGCGAAGTCCGACCTGAACGTCGAACCGCTCTAGCTTTCCGTTGGATCATCAATACTTCTCGTAAGCAAAAAGGTGTCCCAATGCACAAGGCTCTAGCTAAAGAACTAATGTTAGCTGCTAAAGAAGAAGGAGAAGCAGTCAAGAAGCGAGACGATACGCACAAGATGGCAGAGGCCAACCGAGCCTTCGCCCACTTCGCTTGGTAAATCCCATTTTCAACGAACTACTTCGTTGAGTACACAAAAAAGCCGCTCGCTGGACACAAGTCCCGCTCGCGGCTTTTTTGCTACTCGCTTCATATTTTACCTAGTTTTTAGGAGTAATAACGACTATAAAATGGGTATGCCCTTGTGGTACTTTTGAAAATGAAATTTACCGTACCTACCTCAAATATTAGTCGATGTGAATTTATTTACGTGATGATATGATATCTATATGAAAAAAATACACTATGAGGTTTTGGTTTCGGTGTTAATTTTGACAGTATCTGCGGCGTTTTCGGTTTTTTATTACATGAATCAAAAAAATAAATCTTTGTATAAAACACAGCCAGCACCAACTACTATTAATATTGAGCCAGTCGCGTCTGATGAGTGGGATGATAATGGGGCAGAATATAATCTTTCATTGAAGAAAAATATACCGATAGTGCAAAAAATTACACATTTACCAGATAAAGAAGGGTATGTGTTTTTTACAGATCTTGACCAAGGGGCAAATAGTCAACTTTTGGTTATGTATACACCGAATGATATGTCGCAGACTGAGGAATTGTTACGCATCACTAATAGTTATAAACCTTTGATATTTCATACTGATGAACAGTCTCTTTATTACCAGGAAGGGGCAGGTACTAGTACAAAAATCATGCGCATGTCATTAACAAAAGACTATGCTACGGAGATTAAGGTTTTTGCTCAAGCTAGCTCTGATTTATTGATCGGTGAGGGACAAGAGCTGATAGATTATCTTCTTACTGAAGAAGATATTTTATATTACCTAGTTGACGTTCCACGTTGCCAAGAATACATGGGTAAATGTTCAGGTGATTTGTATAAACGATTGCTAGATGGGACGGAGAGATTGTTGACAAGGCAAGTAAACGCAAATGTGATTGTTGGGATTTCAAAAGTAGGTAATAATTTATTGGTTAATCATCCCTTTGGTGATGCTGGTTGTTGGTCTAGTTCTTATACTGAACTAAATATAGCGGACGGAAATATAATTTCCACAGAAGTGTTTGGTGGTTGTGATGGTGAAACTGATGCTGTTGAGGCTCGCGATAAACTCGAAGAAAGATTTTTCGGTAGTACGTATGTTGATGTTTTGAATTGGCAAAATGGTAAATTGTCACCTAATTTGGATAGAGAAAATAATTTGTACAGTAAAATCAATACAAACTTCGATTTAAGTATTTGGGGAATTTATGTGCGTTAGCTAAATAATCAACACCATACCTTTTTCAGGCACTAGATAATCGCGGTTGCTGAAAAACCAGTGATAGACAAATGTACTACTCTTGGCTTTTCTTGCGTTCTGTTCTGCCCATACGCGTTTTGATAGTATTCCTGTTCCCAATTACTATTACAGAATTTGTATACAAGATCACGCTCCCATATGACAAAAGATGAAGGAAGGCAATTATACTTATTACCTTAATGCTAAAACCTTCATCAAGGATAGCTATGGTTGTCCAAGTAAAAAAACTTACTATATGAAGAGAACGATTTAATATTACTTGACTCACTTTTAAGTTAATCTTAAAGATCTTTTTAATTAAAAAATATAAAGACTCAAACATTGCCCAAAGTGATAATAAGACAACAAATAAATCGTTTTCATCAAGTTGGCCGGTGGGGTAAAAGTACAGTAAGATATTTTTTATACCTAGGATTTCAAATAAACTCGTACCAAAATGTGTATTTAATAAAATTTCCACACCAGAAAATATAAAAATTGACGGAATTAGCAGAAATCTCTTCAATATAAAACTTTTTATAGTCAAACTTGCTTTATAGTTATCTGTCATTCGCATAGTCTATCATATGGTTATTGGGTTTACTTATGTAACTAGAGAATTTCTATTAGCCTCTGCAGAGGCCTATCTTGGTAACAGGTTTTAAATTTATCTACTCGTACTCCTGTCCCATTAACCTGTACATATAAGTACAGATTCAGATAGTATCTGAAAATTATATATTAAACATTTGCTACACTAATAAATATGAAAATCGAATATGAAGCGACATTTTATCCGGTTGATATGGATGAAGTTCGAGGAAGGTTGAAAACGGTGGGAGCGCAGTTGGCGCGGGCGGAGTTTTTGCAAAAGCGGACGGTTTATAATTTGCCGGCTGGCGTTAATATTGCCGGCGGCTGGGCGCGAGTGCGTGATGAAGGTGTGACAACAAAGGGTCACCCTTTGTAATTAACAGGGTTTTAGCTATAACGAAGCGGTGATAAAAGAGCGAACCGATAAAGAAGCAAAACAATTTTGTCTGACTGAATGTATTTATTGAAAGTCATATTACAGAAGAGATTTTAAATCAGGATTTAAATATGCTACTTACCCATCAGCAATTTGCACGCGTACGAAAAATAATAAAACCTGAAACATTGATGTTTCTGCGGGATGAAGTACTGAGAATGTAACGATTAATGACAACAAAGGGTGACCCTTTGTAATTAACAGGGTTTGAACTATAACGAAGCGGTGATAAAAGAGCGAACCGGTAAAGAAACAAAACAATTTTTGTCTGACCTAATTGTATTTATTGAAAGTCATGTTACAGAAGATATTTTAAATCAGGATTTAAACATGTTGCTCACTCATCAGCAGTTTGCACGAGTGCGGAAAATAATTAAAGCAGAAACATTGATGTTTTTGCGGGATGAAGTACAGAGAATGTAGGTATAAAATTTAGCAAATCAACACTTGTCCAAAAGTTGTATTATAATATAAGCATGAAATTTATTTTACTTAATGGTACTAGTGGAGTGGGTAAAACTACGGTCGCGTGGCAGATTCACGAACTTCTTCCGCTGTCGGTTATGGTGCCGAACTTTGAAATCAGGCGGATGATTAGTGGCTTTAAAAATGATCGAGATAAAAGTCGTGAAATTATGTTTAATCTCACTTACGGAATTATCGAACAAGCTTTGGTGTCGGGTGTCGATGTGATAGTGGATTCAAAAATTCATGACGATATGTCTGGTAAAAGTGTAGCTGATAGATTTATCAATTTGGCGAAGAAGATGAATGCTGATGTATATGAAATTATTTTAACGGTAGATAAAGCGCAATCGTTAGAGCGAATTAAAAATCGAGGATTTAGTACTGATGGAATCCTAACAGAAGAAAATATTGAAGAAAACGTAGATAAATTCATGTCTGCTATGAATGAATACACTTTATCAAGAGGAGATGCTGTTATTCTTGATACGTCAAACTTAACGCCAGAAGAAGTACTTAGTGAAGTTAAAAAAATCATAGAGATATAGCATATGAAGAAGAAAATATATTTCTTAAGACATGGCGAGTGTGAATCAAATGCCACTGGTGAGCCGTATCTGGGGAAGGAGGCGCGATTAACCAATCAGGGAATTGAGGAGGTTAAAGGTTGTATTCCGACTGTCAGAAAACTCAATATCGATACCTTTGTTTCAAGCTCCTCAATTAGAGCACAGCAGACAGCAGAAATTATTTCTGAAGAAAAATCAGAGGCGATAGTAATCACCGATTTGTTTACAGAGCGGGAACATCCGTCCGAGTTGATTGGCGTAAAGCACGAAGATGTGTATTTTACGGATGTTAAACGACAAGTGAAAGAACTTTTTATTCAGAAAAAATCTTTCTCAGATGAAGAAAATTTCGATGATCTGGTTGCACGGTCTGAAAGTTTTAAGATTTTTTTAGAGTCGATGACCGGCGAAACTATTTTGGTAGTAGGGCATGGTCGGTTTACTAAATTTTTCTTAGCATATCTCTGCTTTGGTAAAGATTTAACACCAGAAATAATTATTCGAATTGATGAGTTTGCTAAGAGTAGTAATTTAGGTTTGTCTGAAGTTGCTTATGATACTGATAGTAAAAATTGGTTGTTGAAGCAGTGGAATGCGATGTTAATTTCGGCATAAAGTCCCCTAATTCACCCACCATCTTTATTGATAATTTTATCTTAAACGCGTAGACACTTTGCTACACTAATAAATATGAAAATCGAATACGAAGCGACATTTTATCCGGTTGATATGGATGAAGTTCGAGGAAGGTTGTGTCTGCCTAGGCCTTGCCTTGGTAACTGAACTAAGGTTTATCCTTAGCAATCAGAATTTAGTAATTAAAATAAAATACAGGCCACATTATATAAATGTGACCTGCTTGTGAAACTCATCAGAATTTAAATATGATGGATTCAGATTGATGGTCTTCTGTACTCGGTGTTATCCTTACGTTGGTAATTACATTGGTGAATCTGTTTGCAACAGCACACTCTACTAATTGCTCTATTTTTTCAAGTGCATCGTCAACACCCGGTTCTCCCGACTCGCCATAGACGCCTATGCACATACCGTATTCTGAAAGTTGGAATGTGTAAGGCCCACTAATAATCCGTACTGTTTTATTGTTCATCTCATTTTCCTCCAATTGGCAATGTGCATTTTGACTATTTAGTACGATAGTCCTTATTTGGTGTTGCGTCAACAGCCTTTTGCTGACACTCTATTTTTTATTTACAATAATCCCAAACGAATCCTCGATTGCTTTAATGGCTACTTTTGCTAGCTCGACCCGACCAGTTAAGTTGTGATAATTTTCCCAAACTGCCGCAGCTATTTCGGGACTGGCTGTTACTCTAGTTTCTGTGGCCGTTCCATGGAATAAAATAACAGTATCTCGTTTACCTTCACTGTCCGAATAGTATCCGCCTACTTTTTTTAGGTTCAAAATATTAATCCCGACTTCCTCCATAACCTCACGCTTAGCAGCATCTTCCGGTCTTTGTCTGCCTAGGCCTTGCCTTGGTAACTG
>JBEDID010000043.1:0-8309 GCA_041173745.1 Candidatus Parcubacteria bacterium
CAACCTTTCTAATAATTATAAAAATAATTATCATGTTTCAGAATTACAACCTGAATCTGTAGTTGATATAGTGGAATTTGAAAAGAATATTTACAAAGAAGTACCCAGAAGAATTAAGGGACATGTAAAAATGAAGGCTTTTATTCAAGCTTCAGTTAGATCGGCTAATTTTGAAAAAAGACCATCCTTATCTTATGAATATAGAAACAAAAACAATGTTCTTGAAGGATTCGTATTGTCATTAATAGGTGATGCAAAAAATACAAATGGACCAACTTACGTAGAAGCGCTAAAAAAGATTTGTTGCACTGACACTCAATGTATCTATGTCTGCGACTGGAGCACATATGGTGCTAACCATATTGGTGGACTTTTTTTAAGGAGATTTTTCCAAGATTACACTTTTTTCTTATCTAAAATGGTAATGATTCCTGTAATTGCATAACATCGTATCGGAAGTTCTTTTGAATTGATTCGAGACCACATGCACTTAATTGAGAAAATTATTAACACAAGGTTAAATGAAGATGGTTTAAAGTTTAGAATCAAATTAGATCATCATATTACCGACAATACATCTTACGGCGATCAGTCTAAGCGAGTAATTTTGATGCCGAGCATCATCTAATAAAAACGCCGTTTTCAAGGATTAAAACGGCGTTTAATTTTAAATTTTCAGTAACTTAACTTTATAATTTATCGAAATAACAGAAAATTTACAATAATGCTTGATTTAGATGTTCTAACGTAGATTTTGTTGGTGATCCAAAAATAATACAGTAGGCATTTCTAGGATCAAGATATTTCCTAAATATCTCTGTCAATGTCTTTGCGTCAATCTGCTCGGCGTACGTGAGCATGTTTAGGGCATTTCCAGCTTCACTGCCCACAGGATTATGTCGCAATGCCGAAACTTCCGCATCAATCCAGCCCTTTGAAGTTTGCAAATTAAATCGATAATAACTATCAATCTTTATTTTAAGATTTTCACATTCTGATTCTGAAAAACCATTTAAATAAATTTCTTTAAATATATTTAAAGTGATATCAAAAACTTCAGTGAGCTTTTCTGTTGCGCACGAAGTACGAAAACCAAATACACTAGTTTTAGTAAAATCCCAAAATGGTACTCCTCCACTATAAACCAGACCTCGCTTATAGCGGAGTTCTTGAATAAGACGACTACCTCGTCCCATAAACATTTGCTGTATTAAAAGTAAGCCAGCTAAATCTTCTGGTTTTTCAGTATCACAACGAAAGCCAATAAGAATGTCTGAATTTTCTCCATCATGGTTTTTACACACCACCTTCTCTCCATTTGCAGGAGCTAATAAATCAGGAATTGGTGTACCTAAACCTTCTGGTAGCTTTATTTCTGAAAGTGAACTATAGATATCATTCATTTCTATATCCCCGGAAACTACATACGATGTTCGTTCAGCCGTAATATTAGTAGCAGCAAATTCTACAATGTCATGCACATGTAGTTCTGAGACACTTTTGATCGTACCAAGTCCTTGAAAACGTAATTCAAAATCAGGATAGACCCGTTCCAGCAAAGTATCCATAGGCATTACTGAAGCGTTACGAAATCGGTCTTTTTGCTCCCTCAAAACAACAGCCTGTTCATTTTTAAAAACTTCTTCCTTGTACAGTGAGGCAGTAAGCATTTCATCAAGAATAGTAAGCATCAATGGCACATGTTTTATTTGTGACACCGACACTGTTAAGCGAACCAAATCTGCGTCTGTCACAGCCTCAAAATGACCGCCAACTTTCTCTAAGGCTGTTGCTAAAGCTAATTTTGTGGGATACGAGGATGTTCCAGCAACTAACATATGCTCAAGAAAATGTGCCAGCCCGGGAGTAGTGTTATATCTTGATCCTGCCTGTATACAAGCTTGTATCTGAATAGGAGCACCTTTTCTTTTCAAGAGATGTATTTTGGATTTATTTTTTAAAGTAGCAGTTTGATACTCAACCCCAAAATTAGAAAAATTATACATAAAATAAATTCATTATCATACTAATATATCATAAACCCCCACACCAGTTTTACTGATGTGGGGGGGGGTGTAATCACCCTAATTAAAAGAAGAACTACTTTCCGTCCCAGTTACCATCACCATTTGATCCATGACCTCCATCACTGTCACCATCACCGCCTGACATGTCATATGAGACAACGGGTTCATCCTTAATGGTTGATGATGACCATAATGTACTGTTCATAATATGAACTCCTACAAATAAATAAAACTAGTTTTCGAGGGCGCCCCAAAATTCAACTGTTCTATTATTGTGCATTGTACCCCCCCAACAAAATGTCAAGGTAATAAATACGACAATTAACTATACCCGTCTTGTGCTCAACCCTTAAACAACATACAAAATCACCAACGGCACCAACAGCCACCAGAAGAAGTGTAGGTCTGGGGTAAAATTAAAAGTAAGTTTCAATACAAAAAAAGTGCCCCTGCAACGTACTGTTGTAGGGGCATTTAAAGCAATGGTTTTATTTTATGATTTATTTCAAGTGAATTTACCTCTTGATTTTTGAACAATTTTTTTTGCTTCTTTAAGTGAGGTGGTCGAAAAACCAGTTATATCAAGTCCTCCGTGGCGAATCACGCCAGGATTAGTGATAACAACAAATGCTTTTTCACAAGAAGGAATTAAGTCTTCTTGCAAAACATCGAAAACTTCCTTGAAACTAAGTTTTTTCTTTGCAGAAAAATGTTCATGCCAAAAGAAGTAACGTTGCAATCCTGACAAATGAACTTCGGAGAGACGTTTAGCCATATCATTGATATATATAATAGCTCCTTTTCTTGGGTTGAAGTCTGTCCAATAAACAACACCATTTAAATCAACTAAAATATCACAACAGAAGTACCCTTTAGCATTGAGAGACAGAAGATACGGAACAAACTTCTCCATTAGGTCTTGGCTAATTTTATCTTTAATCTCTGATGCAACAATACTTGGATGTGCTGTTCCTGCATAAGAAAAATCAACTGCTAGTTGATCAAAAATATCAGTAATGACAACCTCCCCATCGTCACTAATTTCCCAATGAATCGAAACTTCAGCCACCAGATCTATAACTTTTTCTGCCACTATGGCGTAATCATTAGATCAATAAATGGAAGATTAGCAATTAATTCATCATGTGTTGCAACATTACGAATGCCACCCAAACTAATTCCTCCGGTTCCATTTGAAGCTTTGATTAGAACATTATTACCGGGAGAAAAAAAAGACTGTGTAACTTGCACAAGCTCTTTAGCCGAATGCGCCCCAACCCAAGGAGCGGTATTCAACCCAAGTGATTCACATGTTTTTTTAAACACATATTTACACGCAAGATTGATCGACACATCAAAATTACAATATGGAGAAACCTTAAGCACAGCAGCAAGATTACGCTCACTTTCTTCGATCCAAAAGAACTCGAGACGAGCATCCGAATCTCCGACAGCCTCTTTGATCTCACGTAGCACAGACTCCTTACTAACAATAAGATTTGCTAGAGTACACTTTTTATCAAAGGGTCCTGCAACTATTATCTTTGGTAAGGTAAAACCAAGACCTTGCCAATATGTAAGGTAATCAGTATCAATAGGGTTAGTAACCACAACAACGTGACCTTCTCCAACCTGACAAAGACCTCCCCGCTGATCATAATCCTGCTCTGCCTCACAACCTTGGAACAATTTATTACTCTGAGTCTCAATTAAAACTCGCTTCTTATTATTTTTCATATTACACCCTTTTGGTGAAGACAGATTGAAGAACAAACCTTAACATTAAGGCCCTATTACATAATTACTACAAATATCAACATCTGTCAATCTTTATTAAAAATATTCAGACAGACTGCTTATCATTAACAATTTTCTAAAAATTGGAACAACACCTCATACATATCAAAGAGTGAGTTTATGTCAACCCACTCTCCGTCTTGATGCTGATCACCACCTTTTGGTCGATACAAAGCTGCAGGAATACCATGTTCAGTAAAAAATATAGCATCGCTCGTTCCATTTTCATTTACAAAAGAGATAGGTTTTTTTGTTTTTTTGTGTAATATGCTAGCAAGTGTTTTTACATAATGATTATTTTCTTTAGAAGCAAACATTCCATTTTCTACCAAAACTTCAACTGTACTTTTAGAACCAAGGATTTTCTTAATCAATGATATTATAATCCTAGGATCCTTGTTGTTGATGTATCGAATATCGAAATATGAAGTAGCAGAACCAGGTACTTGATTAAGACTATTAGAGGTCTCGACTTTTGACAACACTACACTGGTGCGCCACTGTTCATTTTCGTCAGGATCATGAAAAGCTTCCTTGATGGCCTCCTGTAATCGAAGCACTTTTGTTAGTGCATTATCTCCTTCCCACACATAAGCGGCATGTGCGCTTTTACCATTTACTGTGACTTTTATTTGCATAAAACCTTTTTGCTTTAATACAATTCCTACGTCAGTACCCCCATCGGGCAAAAATGCAAACTCAGCTCGATATCCTTTTTCCTGCAAAAGCATTCGGGAACTGTACCCGCTAGTTTCCTCGTCCGACGTAAGCATAATAGCAACGTCCTTAGTACCACCATTTTTTCTATAATCTACTGCAGCATAGATACTTGCTACGACACCAGCCTTCATATCATAAGAGCCCCGACCAAATAATTTTGAACCTTTTACTGTCGGCTTAAACAAAGACTTCTTTCCAGGAACAACATCAATATGTCCTGAAAAAATAACCTTCACCATCTTCTTTTTTGTAGTAGACATCACTAATGCAGGACGACCTAGAAATTCATGCCTTGTAATGAAAAAATCATTACAAAATTTTTTTTCTAGTAGATCTATGCAGGCGTGCTGCTCTTTAACATTTGATTCGGTCGACTCAAACGCTAAAAGTGCTTTAGTCAGCTCAATAATTTGCTCTTTACTAGTTTTGAATTTCATACTAATTGATTTTCATCTCATTAAATACTTTTTAATTATTTCTTCATCTACACTTAAATAAGTGTACTTTTTATAGATAAATTTTCTGATATGTTTCTACTGTAATTAATCTTTCATAATTACAACTATAGTTTATACAACATACAAAATCACCAACGGCACCAACAGCCACCAGAAGAAGTAAAGATCTGGAGCGAAGAGGGACTGGATTGGGGTGCCAGGAGTAAGGAATTCTGTAATTGGCAAGACATGAAAACTAAAAGTCATCACCAGCACCGTCGCACCGAGAGCTAGAAAGATTTTCTTAACAATGCTCTCAAATTTTTCTTCCCGAAATTCATCCGGCATAATGCGCCAGCATAAAGCTGTGGTAAATAAAGAAATGAATATAAAAAAACCTAAACGCAAAATTGCTTCTGATTTTGAGCTTTCAATACCACCGAACAACATCTCGTAATTCGGAAACTCAATAGAAATCAACAGGGCTAAATATAAACCAATGATTATATTCATGACCGCTTGTCGACCTTTAAATATCGAAAAAATAAAAAATATCCCAAACACGCCAATAAAATAAGCGAATTCGTAAATGTAATTAATAATATTGCTGAAGTCCATAGTTCACATTATAGAGCACTGACTGTGCGACCGCTAGCGGGTGTAGTGACTAGTATTATATTTATATAAAATTTAAAGCGACTTCATTTGAAGCCGCTTTTAGTTGAAGTGATTTTGATATAGAACTTAAAATACTCATTGAGGAACAGGACCTTCATCGGAATCATCTTCTAAAAGCTCCTCTGGTAATGGAACATATTTAGGAAGATTATCAACAACAGCTTCTTCATAATTAATCATGTCATCCAATTTTATAACACTTACATCTCTTTCGAATGTATTGAAATAGAGACAGTGCCTAACTTTATCTTTTGCAGACCACCAACTTTTGCAATCTGCCTGTGATTTGTCGCTAATTAAGATTAGCAGTGAGAGTAAGAAGATTTGGTAAAAATTACTTTTCATTTAGTGCCTCCAATCGCACAAATATTTAACCATCGAACTTAACACTGTCAATAAACTGATTAGTGTTAAATACTTCTTCAGTTGACCCTACAAGATCAAATTTCAAAATCACACCACCCTTTTTTACAAACAAGGCACGCGAACTAAAATCATTTACTACTGGATTCAATTCATTAAAGTATTTTTTATGTGTAATTATTGCTGGAAATTCAGAGATAATTGTATTTTCTTCAATCACCCAATCCCATGAGACACCGTATCCTGGCTCACTGTACATCAGACTTTCTATATCAGAAGATGTGGTGGTGGCAGTAATATAAAACCCTTGACTAGGCATATCATCATAAATAAAAGCAAATATTGAGTCCTGGCTATTATCATTTATTTTCATGTTCGAAGGCAACAAGACACTGTATTTATACTTATCACTATGATACTCAGTTAGATTAGCGGTATTTGTTGTACTTGCATTAGACTCAGAAAATTTATCAGAACCTTTATCAGATAAAAACAAAAAAGATAATCCCAATACTAGGATTACTGCTGCAAATACATATTTTTGGGTGTTCATACCTCAGGGTTAAATATTTAATAATTATGGATATATCTGCAATAAAATACGGGAGATGAACCATTCACCTCCCATAATAGAAGAACTACTTTATATTGTAAACAGAAAATTGAGTACCAACTTTTTTGTTGAAATCTGGGATTGTCATGGTATGAACGTAGACACGTTCAACATAATCACTTCCCTTGTACCCAAACCAATTTGAGTCAATGAAACTTATCTCTCCCGGTGCACCCTGATACACACCAATTACTATTGCTGTATGTGGGATACCGTTACTTAACAACTTCATTTGAACAATGTCACCTGCTGCCATTAAACCAGAATGAGCAATAGTCCTTTTAATTACATTCGAACTAACTAGCCACTTATAATCATATGGACTTGCAGCAGTTGCCGGGAGTGTTTTGCCTGAGACGCCTTTAACAACATTGTTGACCCAAACTTTACACTGTCCGCCATATGTACCATTTGTGAAAGTCATTGCATATGAAAGTATAGCAATATTCTTTTGTGCTTGTGACATAGTGCTCCATGTTTGAGCACTAGCACAAACAGTGGTAAGCATTAGAATAAGAACAAAAAGTACTTTTATATATATTTTCATCTACATCACCTCTTGAAATACGTTGTCAAAATTAACAACATCGAATGTTACCACCCCCCATCAAAAGTCAATACGCAAATTAAAATTTTGTGGGCTAAAGGAAGTTTTTAGGTGATAAAAATGCTGTTCTACGGCTCTATTAATAGTTGGTCTAGTGAATTTCTAAAATGGCATTAAAAAAAACACCCGTACTTGCGTGCGCTGTGGGTCGAAAGGAGTACAAAAAGACGGTCGACAGAGTGGACGACAACGGTACCGTTGTTCGGTGTGTCGACATAGATTTCAATATAAAAAGCGAGAAGGACAGCTTCAACAGAAACTCTGGAGTGACTACTCAGTAGGGAAACAAACTCTCACTGAACTCAGTGAGAAGGTTGGTCACTCATATAAATGAGTACGCAATCGTTTGGATGAAGTAGTGGTATCAATGCCGAATGATCTCATTCCCGGACCCACCATCATCGTTCCAGACACCACCTTCTGGGGACGTCTGTACGGCGCATGTGTCTTCCGGTCATGGACACTGCGACGTAATCTATGGTGGGGCGAAGTGCCTTCCGAACGAGTCGCCAACTACTACTATGGACGCAAGATACTGGAAGCTAAAGGATGGACGTTTATTGCTGCCGTTATTGATGGCAGACGTGGTTTAGCAACGGTTTTTAAGGATATACCCGTACAAATGTGTCACTTCCATCAACTGCAGACCGTTACCAAATACCTCACCAAGAGACCTCGGACAGAAGCGGGGAAAGAACTAAGAACCCTAGCACTCACACTCACCAAAACTGACGAGAAGATATTTACCAAAGCGCTCTTTAACTATGAGAAAAAGTGGAAACACTTTTTGGAAGAGAAGACTCTTGTGATCGGACTCAAACGACCACAGTACACACACAAGAATGTTCGCTCTGCTTTGCGTTCGCTGAAATCAAATTTGCATAACCTTTTTACTTATCAACGCTATCCTGAACTCAATATTCCAAACACTACCAACACTATCGACGGGTACTTCGCGTCCATGAAGAAGAAAGTCGCGGCGCACCATGGGTTACGGCGTGATCGACGGTACAAGTTAATTTGCCAACTGCTTAGAGGGTGTTAATTTATCACCTAGAAATGTCCTA
>JBEDID010000044.1:0-8057 GCA_041173745.1 Candidatus Parcubacteria bacterium
TCACGGAAGTTGATTCTGTTAAATAATTTCATGACACTCTATGTTACTAAAGTGTTGCGGTTATTTCTTGAACTTAGGGATAATGTAATTGACATAATCATATTTTTATAATATAATAAATTTGAATTTGTTTTTTAATTTCCTTAGGAGGAAACAAGATGGATGTACTGAATGGTATAAACATTGTATCGATAATTTTCTTTTTTCTTTTTGTATTGAGTTCGGCTGTTGCTGTTAAGCTAGCCTTTATTGCAAAAGACCAAAAAGAACAACTTGAATATCTCGAGTCACAAAACGGAAACTTAGCTGAGGCATTGGCTATTGATGATTTAACAAAACTTTTTACGCGTAAAGCATTCACAGAGAAGTTTGAAAAAAGGGTTAAGTTATTCCGGAAACGTGAAGATGATATTAGACAGCAATTTATGTCCGGTGGGATTGAAGTTTTGTTTATAGACATAGATCACTTTAAAGATGTTAATGACACATACGGTCATGCTTTTGGAGATGAAGTATTGCGTGAAGTGTCTAGGACTATTAAAGAAACTTTACGCGAAACCGACCTGGTTGGACGTTGGGGCGGCGAAGAAATTGTTGTGATGTTATCGATGGTAGATGAGACCCAAGTGGGTTTAATCGCTAGCAAGCTTAACCAAGCAATTGCAGATTTGGTTTTTTCAAACGAAGATTTCTCGGTAACAATCAGTGTTGGGGTGGCTTATACTTTGTATCAAGAGTCACTTGATTCGTTAATTGAACGAGCAGATGTGGCTATGTATGAAGCCAAAGAAGGTGGCAGAAATAGAGTCTGCATTTCTACTAACAATGAGTAAAAGTTATTATGTAAGAGGGTGCCCATAAAGCACCTTCTTTTTTTGTGTCAACGGTGTAAAAATTTAATGAGCGATAGCTAAACAGTGTAATTTTATGTGCGGCGGAATATGGGCTAAAAGTTCAGCCCTGGCTGCTAAGAGAGTTGCTCCAGTGGTTACAACATCATCAAATAAAACTACTTGCGTATAAGGGGTAAAGTCAAACTCAGAGTCAGTGAAGGTAAAAGCTCCCTTCATATTGGCCAGCCGCTCAGTTTTTTGTAACTGAGCTTGCGGTCTGGTTTCGGTGGTGCGTTTTAGAAGGGTGGTGTTGATATGGGTGATACCAGCTGCCTGTAAAATACTCTCAACTTGATTGTGACCACGGTCGCGTTTTCTGGTTGGTCCTAGTGGTATGGGGATAAATAATGTGATGCCAGATTTTTTTGCTAACCAAACTTTAAGTAGTAATCCTAGTATATTAGTTGCTACTAAATGATGATTAAATTTGTTTTCGATAACAGCCGTTCTCAGTAAAGGCTCTGAATAATGCCCAATATATTCAATATTTTTATGTATCCCACCGTTTCGTAGTTGTTGGTATGTGTCAGGTTTAATGGTGCGGAGCAGTTTCTCGTTTGCAGTAGGAGGGAATATTAAGTCGATGAAATTTGTTAGTAATCTTTGCATAAGTTTATATTATACAAAAAACTTCGTGGTAGAATAAATACAAATTAACTGTATGAATTTAATCAACAACATTCTTTCTACTATACATCAAGATCCATCCGGAGCGGGTGGTGTTGTTGGTATAGATATTGGCTCCTCATCAATAAAGGTGGTGGAATTGCAAGACCGTAAAGGAGTAATCACTCTCACAACCTACGGTGAAATACAGCTTGGTCCTTATGCTGGCAAACAGATTGGTGAATCTGTTGTCCTTGAATCAAAACAAGAGCAAGAAGCCTTGGTGGATGTTATTCGTGAATCAGCTGTTAAATCCAGAAGTGCTGTATTCGCTATGCCGCTGTCATCAAGTTTTGTTACTAATGTTAGTATTGAAGCTGATCCTGACGTCGATCTCTCAGCCATGGTTCGAGTAGAAGCACGCAAGGTTATTCCTGCCTCATTGAGCGAAATTACCTTGGACTGGGCAGAAGTAGGCGTGACTAAGAAAGAGGCGCAAGAAGGGGGAGTCAATCGACGAAATGTGTTAATTGCTGCGATTCAAAACTCTGCCTTCACTCGCTTTAATGTACTTATGCAGTTTGCTGGATTTGAACAGCCTCCAACTGAAATCGAGTGCTTCAGCGCCATTCGTGGTTTGTATAATGTCGATTCTGAAAACATTGTTATTCTAGATATTGGTGCCACTTCTTCAAAATTATACATAACCCACAAAGGAGTGCTGGTTCGTATGTATAGAATCCGTGCTGGAGGTGCTTTGGCTACAAAACGAATATCTGAGGTTCTAGAAATTAGTTTTGAAGAGGCAGAGAAATCTAAATTCTCCATAGATCGCACTGCACCGCAATTTTCTGATATCAAACGCGCGCACGATAGTAGCTATGAACGAACTTTCCGTGAATTCAAACAAGTGCTGCAAGAATATGAACAAAAGACAGGAAACAAAATTACCTCGGTGCATTTATCAGGTGGAGGATCCTCGTTCCCTGGTATGGACGCATACATTAAAGATGTTTTTCAGAAGGAAATTATTATGGCAAATCCATTTTCAAAAGTAGCTTACCCAGCTTTTATGGAAGACACTATGTATGAAATTGGTCCGTCATTCGTAGTGGCACTAGGTGCGGCCATGCGCCAGTTTGAATAGGTGTCCACAGCAAAACAGTATTTATTAGCTCATTTCAGTCGTATAATATAGAAGATATGCCAGACTCTACAAACAACTCGTTCATTCCCAAAGCCGGTCCGGTGCAGCATCGTAGAACGTCGGCTTCTAAGCAAGTTTATCTGTTTACTTTGATAAGCTATATCATGATATTTGCGACCCTGATTGCTTCAGCTGGTACTTTTTTCTATAAAAAATATCAAGATAATTTACTGCTGGAAGAGCATTCAAAATTGTATGAGAGTATAAAAGTTTTTAGTGAAGCAAACATGAAAAAAGTTTTAGACTATGACAGAAGATTGCAACAAGCGAATAATCGTTTTGATAACAGTATTTCCATTGCTTCTATATTAGTGGCTCTCGAGGCTGCTACAGCTGATACTGTCAAAATAGAAACACTAGATTTTGAGCGTCAGTTGGACGATAAGGTAATTTTATCAGCGGAAATAAAAACTGATAATTTTGATTCGACAATTTTTCAGCGTGGTACATATGAGGGTAACGGAATTTTACAGTCTGTCGTAATAGATAGTCTTAATACTGCTAGTATTGATGGAAACATTTCAGATACCACTGGAGAACAGGTTGAATCCAGCAAGTTTGTGTCATTCTTGGCAACAATCGAAGTTCCTTTGTCAGAAGTTCCTTATACCGGAGATGATATTCAGAGTTCAGTGCAAATTACTCAACCGGTGACCGAAACTCAACCCTCAGTTTCAGATATTGGAAATAATAATAGTACAAATTAATATGGTTTCAGGCGGCTTATTTACACAAATTGGAATGCTGATTATATCAGTTGGCATTATCTTTACATACATAAAACCAGAATTCGTAAAAATTGGGGAAGTTCAAGATCTTATTTCTGAATACCAGATTCAAGGTACTAAAGTTTTGTCTGTAAATTCAAAACTTTCAGATTATGTTAGCCGAATTGATACCCGGTCAGCAGAAGAACAGCGCCGGCTAAAAAATTATATTCCCGACACAGTTGATTCAGTTGTAGTTTTGCGTGACCTATACTTAATGACCAAACAGGCGGGTGTGATTTATGTTGATGCAGAGTATCAAGAATCAAATACAAAGACCAGTTCCCGGGCTAGTAATAATGAGGTTACTGATAATAATTCTAAGTTGCCATTAGCACATCCAATTTCACTGTCTGTAGAAGGCACATACGACCAAATAAAGATAATGTTGAATCTACTAGAGCATAATAATTATCCGCTCCAAATATCTACTTTGTCCATGTCTAGTTCTGAAAGTGGTATGATGAAAGCTGATATTGAACTAAACACTTATTCGTATCGAGAATTTGAAGTAGATGATAATACATTATAAAAAGTATGGGAAACGCAGCTAAAAATCTTTCAATTGTCCTCGGTCTAATAACAGTGGCTTTTGCTGGATACTATTTATATTCTCAACAAACTAGTCTAGGCGATATTTCTGGTGTGACCACCACCCAGACCAAAGAAAACATGCTTAGAGATACTCAAGCCTTCAGTGCTTACAGTGACACACTTGAAAACCAAATTACTCTAGATATGAACATATTAAACGATAAACGCTTCATAAATTTGCAGAACTTTTCTACTGATATTCAAGAAACAGGAGTAGGTCGACCAAATCCGTTTGCAGAAATTTCTGGCAGGTCTAATTCTTCACAATAATATTATGGATCCACTAAAAGCTCTGAAAGAACGCGGCGGAGTTGATGATGCATTCATTTCTCAAGCAGATAGGATTATCAGTGAAACTGGCCGGACTACCGACTCAGTATTTATTGAGCTTGGCATGGTTAAAGCTGAGGTTCGGACTTTTATGGCTGACTTTTATCAAGTTCCGGCCTTTATTGTGCCTGAGGGTTTTTCGGTAACTCAGCAGTTACTTGATTTTATCTCAGAATCATCTGCTGCTCACTATCGAATGGTACCACTGCAAATTGAAGATGAGCTTCTGGTAGTAGGTGTCAATAATCCCGACAACATTCAGATGCGGGAAGCGCTTAACTTTATTAGTACTAAGCATAATATTCCTTATCGCATGGTTTACATGCTTGATGAAGATATTGTTAAAGTTCTTCATTTTTATGCAAACCTAGAAGGCGATGTTGATGATGCGCTTGAGACTTTAGAGACTGAGCTTGATGCAGAAATCGCAGCTAGTGTCGATGAATCAACCGATCAGAAAAAAGATTCCTACGAATACATTGAAGAAGACGCGCCTGTTACCAAGATTGTGGCTACAATTTTACGTTATGCCGTAGATGGTAATGCTTCCGATATTCACATTGAGCCTAATCCTGTTAAAGTAGGAGTGAGATTTAGGGTTGATGGTGAGCTAGCGACTAGTCTAGAGCTGCCTAAAAACGTTCACATGGCAGTTGTTGCTCGAGTGAAAATTCTTTCTTCGATGCGATTAGATGAAAGACGTAAGCCGCAAGACGGTCGGTTTTCGGCTACTTTTGATGACCGTAAAATCGACTTTCGTGTTTCTATTTTACCGACTAATCATGGTGAAAAGGTTGTAATGCGTATTCTTGATACTAGTAAGGGAGTTAGAAATCTGGAAGAGAGTGGTATTTCAAAAGCTAATATTGAGATAATCAAAAGAGTAGTGCATGAACCTTACGGAATTATTTTGATTTCTGGTCCGACCGGTTCTGGTAAGTCAACCACTTTACGGGGAATGATTCAGGAAGTAGACCGTGCACATCGTAACGTTATGTCGCTTGAAGATCCGGTTGAATATAATATGGAAGGAGTTAGTCAGTCTCAAATTAGACCAGAAATTGGTTATACATTTGCGAAAGGTCTGCGCGCCGCTCTTCGTCAAGACCCAGACATAATCATGGTGGGAGAGATTCGAGATAAAGAAACTGCTCAGCTAGCAATTCAGGCGGCTTTAACAGGTCACTTAGTACTTTCAACGATTCACACCAACAGTGCAATTGGTGTGATTCCGCGTTTGATAGACATGGGAGTAGATCCTTACTTGATTGCGCCGACGTTAAAGATGGCGATTGCACAACGTTTAGCACGAACTTTATGTAAGGGTACTGGTATTGAAGAAAAGATTGATAGTGCGACTGAGATAAGAATTAATAATAATTTCCGGAATCTCCCGAAAAAATATCAATATCGCGTTCCTTTAAACAGAACTGTGTTGCATCCAGAACCAACCACTTTGTGTAAGACCGGCTATAGTGGAAGAACAGCGGTGACTGAGGTTCTTATGGTGGATGAAGAAATACAGGAATTGATACTTAAAAATGCTTCTGAAGAAGAATTTTATCACGCCTCTAGAAAGAAAGGGTTCATCAGTATTCAAGAAGATGCGATTATAAAAGCTCTGAACCATGAAATACCCTATGAAGAAATGAATGCTTTTACTACAACTGTCGGAGTTGATTTGGATGATGAACAAATCGATACTGTCGATAACTTACCTGAACTTGAAATCGCAGAGGCTATAATAGATAGTAATGAAATTCTTGCTAGTTGATGATGATGAATACTTGCGTGACATGTACACGGTCAAGTTTACGGAACACGGACACGAAGTTGATGTGGCCGATAGTGGCGTTAGTGCACTTGCAAAAATAAGACAAAATCGAGATTATGATGTCATTTTGCTAGATATGATAATGCCGGGAATGTCAGGGGTAGAGCTTATTAGTGCTATTAAAGACGAATTTCCTGACCTTAAAGCTAAATGTATTGTCTTGTCTAATCAAGGTCAGACGGAGGATATTAAAGAAGCTAAAGCAGTAGGAGCAATCGGATATATTATTAAGGCGGAGTCAGTGCCAAGTGAGGTGCTTAAAAAAGTGGAAGCATTAACTAAAAAATAATTGTATGGCAGTAGACTATAAAAAAGAATTAAATGCGCTAATAGAATTAATTATTCATGAGAATGCCTCAGACTTGCATCTTTCGGTAGGTGCTCATCCTTTAATCCGAGTTACAGGGTCACTAATTCCGCTTCTTAAAAAACCGATTCTGACTGACTCTGACTTAAACGCTTTTGCTAAAACTTTGATGCGAGACGATCAATATAATCGGTTCAAAGGATATGATGAAACTGACTTCTCATTTGAAAACCTGGACGGGATACGTTTTCGTGGCAATGCTTTCTACCAGCGCGGTAAGATGGGAATTGTCTTACGACTTATTCCTAATGTTATTCGTAATTTCTCCGAATTAAATTTACCGCCAATTCTAGAAAGTTTTACTCAGCGATCGCAAGGTTTCTTTTTGTGCGTAGGGCCAGTGGGTCAAGGTAAGACTACAACTTTAGCGGCAATGATTAACTTAATAAACAAAACTCGAGCTGAGCATATTGTTACAATCGAGGATCCAATTGAGTATGTTTATGTAGAAGAAAAATCACTGATTGATCAACGCGAGATTGGAATTGATTCAAAGAGTTTTGAGTCAGCCTTAAATGCCGCCTTCCGACAAGATGTTGATGTAATTTTGGTGGGAGAAATGCGCAACCTAGAAACTATTTCCGCCGCTGTGACTGCGGCTGAAACTGGACACTTAGTGTACTCAACACTGCATACTAACGACGCAGCACAAACTATCAACCGTATTGTTGACTCTTTTCCTGGTACTCAGCAAGATCAGATTCGAGTACAGCTGGCAAGTTCTTTGATTGCAATTTTCTCACAACGTCTCATTCCTCATATAGCCGGAGGTATGGTGCCAGCCTATGAGCTTCTGATAAATAACACGGCGGTTAGTAACCTGATTCGAGAAAATCGGATTCATGAAATTCCTTCAGTAATTGAAACTGGTCTGGAACAGGGTATGATTGATATGAATCGCTCGCTCGCTCGACTAGTGCAGAGTGGAGACATTACCGTGGAGAACGCATTTACTTATTCGGTTAATCCGAAAGGACTAGAGAGACTCATTTAATTTTTTTTGTATGCTCTTCAACTATAAAGCTATTGATAACACAAACATCCAGCGAGAGGGTGTAGTGGAAGCTCCTACTATCGATGCCGCAATTTCAGCCGTACAGAAACGTGGTTATACGTTGTCTTCGATTGATCCGGCGGATGAGAAGGGTAGTTTGGCGAATTTATTAAATATTAAATTTTCTTTTTTCCAATCTGTCTCAAACAAAGATATTGTTATCCTTTCACGGCAAATCTCAACCCTTTTTCAGGCACAGGTGTCACCGTTACGTATCTTCAGGCTATTGTCCGCCGAGGTAGAAAACCCACAACTTGCTTCAGCTATGAATCAGATTGTTGAAGATCTTCAAGCTGGTAGTTCGATTTCTCGAGCGCTAGCCGCTCACCCAGCTATTTTCTCTAGTTTTTATGTCAATCTTGTAAAATCTGGCGAAGAGTCTGGCTCGCTCGAAAAGGCCTTTGA
>JBEDID010000045.1:0-7914 GCA_041173745.1 Candidatus Parcubacteria bacterium
ACTATTGTCAGTGGAAAGTCCGGGGCGAGGGAAGTAAGTGGTAACGTCGGGGTGGGTTACTAATAGCGTAGCTTCAAGCATTTTCTTGATGTGCTGATTAGCACTTACACCACCACCCACAATCAAAGTTTTGGCGCCATATTCATCAATGGCAGCACTAGTTTTCTTCACTAATACAGTCGTGACAGCGTCTTCAAAATCACGTGCCAAAGAGGCAATTTCATCTTCCGATAAAGTCTTGTCTTGGACTAAATAGCGGACGGCCGTTTTGAGTCCAGAAAATGAAAAGTCCAAGTCGCCAGAGTGCAGCATTGGAGTCGGTAATTTAGCAAATTCAGGTAATTTATTTTTTCGAGCTTCGTTCGCTAGTCTTGAAATTTCCGGTCCACCTGGGTAAGGAATCCCCACCATGCGAGCGACTTTATCAAATGCTTCACCGACGGCATCATCACGGGTTTGGCCAATTTTTTCATACTGACCCCAGTCTTTCATATGAATAAGTTCAGTGTGACCGCCTGAGATTAGTAGTGAAATGGCTGGAAAGGTAATGTTTGAAAGCTGGTTATCACGATCGGCGTCAAATATACTGGCGAGAATATGGCCTTCCATATGATTGACTGGAATAACTGGGACATCCCACAAAAGCGCTAACGCCCGCGCAAAGTTAATCCCGACCCACAAAGCTGGTTCTAATCCAGGTCCACTAGTAACAGCAATAAAATCAATCGGAAAGGCTCCGTGTTCGTTGTGGAAAGTAAGTAGATGATCAGCTAGGCTGTGTTCACGACTAAGTAATTCTTGGACCTTATTTTTCATTTCGGGGTCGAGCACCGGTGTGTAGCCATTGGCTGCGATGCCACTTTCAGCAATCGCTTTTTCCAGCATCGGGACAATAATGGCGGCGTGCTCGCGTTTGGCGAGCGCCGGAAACACTCCACCATATTCACGATGAACATCTATCTGTGACCATAATGCGTCACCAAGAATATCGTACGTCGCATGCGGAAAGTCGCCTTTGACTTCCACTAAGCTGACGGCCGTTTCATCGCAAGAAGTTTCAATAGATAAAATTAACATGCACAGACTATACGAAAAAGTTGAGCAATAGTCCACCTAATAGGGTAGAGCATTAGTTCATAATATGTTGTACAATATCGTAAATGCAGACAGTAGCAACTCATAATGGAAGTTTTGATCCTGACGATGTTCTAGCGGTAGCCGCCATTCAGCTCTATCTCGGAGTTGACACCGTTAAAATCATTCGCAGTCGTGATGACAGTGTAATATTATCCGCCAATTGGGTGGTAGATGTTGGTGGTGTCTATAATCCTACTGCACATCGTTTTGATCATCACCAAAAGGGCGGTCCTGTCCGAGATGATGGTATCCCTTACTCAGCTTTCGGACTAATTTGGAAAGAATACGGCGCTCAGATTTGTGACTCAGTAGAAGTAGCGAATGAAATAGAGAAAAAACTTGTTTTCCCAATTGACGCCGCTGATAATCATATTTTGGTCTGTGCACCCAATAGTATCGGTGTTTCCGCTTTTGAGTTTTACGATGTGATTGATGTTTTTAAACCTATCCGAGGCACAGACGAAAATTATGATTCTGAATTTATTAGAGCAGTTGATTTCTCTCGAAGTATTTTAAAAAGAATGATTGCTCATGGCAAGGCAAAAATTGCACTGCAATCTGTGCTAAAAAATGCCTATGAATTAGCTGATGATAAGCGGATGTTATTGCTTAATGAACCAGTGTCGCGCTATGTGCTTACTAGATATAAAGAAGCGTTGGTGATTGTCTCACCGACACCAGCCTCTGATAATTCGAATTGGTCAGCCACTGTGATTCCTGAACATGGTCAAGTTTTTCAAAATCGCGTCTTGTTTCCAGAAGCGTGGGCAGGATTGCTAGATATTGAATTGACCGCTTCGTCTGGTATCGAAGGCTCGGTTTTCTGTCACAAAGAGCGCTACATTTTTGTCGGCAAAACCAAAGCAGCCGCTATTGAAGCCGCCAATATAGTGCTTGAACTTACTAATTAAATAATCGTAAACGGTAAATCGGCAAAACTGTCGACTTTGATGCCAGCGGCGTGTTTGTGTCCGCCACCGCCGTACTTGAGAGCGATTTCGGCGACATCAATATCGTCTTCACTACGTAGTGACAAGCTAACTGCGCCGCGGTGGTGATAATAAACAATACTAAGTGGCATACCACCGGATTCTTTATTTAACTTAGCTAATTTGTGTCCCAAAATAGACCGATAAGTGCGCGATACATTGAGTACCCAAATTTCATGACCTTCAAATAAGGCTCGTTCTTTATATTGCAAAAGACTGTCCACAAGCTTGTCTTCAAAGCGCACAATGGTGGCTCCAGTTTCAATCATATTAGCGACAAACTCATCGTCAGTTAATCGCTGAATGAGGCGGTCCCAGTCGGTGAAAGTCATTGGGTATTCATTGACAGCGGCGTTGTATTCGCGGTGATTCGGTAGGGCAAATTTCCACAAGTCGTGGTCTTCGACATAATAAAGTAGCGGCGGAACCGGCACATCGGGATGAAAATATTGCCATGACAAAACAGCGCCGGAGTGACTCTGGTCGAAGATATTCTCGGGGTGAGCAGTAACAGCTGGACCCGCGGTTTGGTGGTGATCAATTACCACGACCGATTTATTATTGGCGCGCAAGGCATCATCAACTTCTTTGTCAAAACTATAATCAAGGACAAAAATTTCCTTATCTTTCAACTCAACATCTAAATCAGATTGATTACGCATCGGCAGATAAGTAGCCGTGTTACCAAACTTTTTCCAAGCCGCATAAGCCGCCCCAAAACCATCACGACACTGCGCGTGATAAATTACAACTATATCTTTTAAAACTTCCATGTGTGTGTCCGATACAGGACTTGAACCTGTGGCCTCTACAATGTCAATGTAGCGCTCTACCAGCTGAGCTAACCGGACGTGTTTTGTTTCTTTGGTAAAACCATTCTTTGAATTAATCAAAAAAATGATGTTAGAATACTAGCATATAATTTATCTAATTTAAATCCACATGGAGTCTTTTGAGTCAAAAGCGATTGAAGTTAATCTAGAAACTGCCGCCGAGCGTAAATTAGATGAGATTCTTGATAATCCAGATAATGCTTTTTTGTCGGAGCATAAAATGAATCTCGACCGGATTGAAAATGCAGACACATCGGTTGAATCACTAAGAATAGCCGAAGAGCTTATCTCTGCTCGGTTGGAACAAACGTTTAAAATTAGAATGTTGTCAGAAGTGGAGGGAATTGAAGAAATTGAGGTAAATATTGGTGGAATAAAAGAGAGGATAAATAACATTAAAACCACGCAAGAGCTAATCGGAGAAGGTGGAGACGCTTTTGTGGTGATTGATAAAAATGAAATTACTACACTTTCTTCAGATGCTTGCTATAAATTTGCAAAAGAAAAAAAGAATGAGGATGGTAGAAATACATCTCTCCGAGAAGCTGAAATACAACAACATTTTTATAAGGTTGCTCAAGAGCATGATAACCTTTGTATTGGTGTGCCAGAGCCATATTACTCAGTAAAATATGGTCAGACTGAATTGATCGTGATGGAAAGATTGTCGGCAAAGAGTGTGAAAGATATTGCAGAAGGTAAAGGTTCTGTCCCGCAGAGGCTGGACGTAAATAAACTCTGTGACGACCTTAAAGAAATGCTTGAAATATTTCATGCTAATAGTCTGTATCATCGTGACTTGCACACCGGTAACTTTATGATTTCACAGTCTGAGGTTGATGATGGTAATAAATTGGGTTTTGTTATTGATTTTGGACATTCAGATTTCAGTATCATAAATGAAGATCCTTACCGTAAAAATATAGCTGATAAGGTATTTACATATAAGAAAGATGATGTTATAGTTGAAGACCTTCGTCAATCTCTTCTGGAATACCAAAAAAGAGGAATTATAGTATGAGTATGCAATTAAACCAGAAATATGTTGAGAAGTTGCGTGACGTAATTCGTCAGCAGCCTTTGGAAGAAGGCGAAATTAGGCCAATTCATTTTGCGGGAGAGCAATATATTGCTCAAACTGAAACTGATATGAATAAGGAATTGTTTATTCAACAATTTAGCCTTAAGATTGATGGTGTGGCCTGCTCGGTATACGTCACTAAACTAGCTCAGGTTGTTTAGTCGATGAAGTGTAGCGCGTGTTTCAGAAATGGAACCGCGCTTTTTTTTCGTAAGAATACCGTGCTATACTCGTCTTTCTATAGTATGTCTTCTGCACTTAGTATAATTAATAAGCCAGGCACAGAGTCTAAAATCCCGCGGTCACCACGGGCGTATTTTTGGTATGTGTCGAAACCTTTTAAATGGTGGGTGATTGGCGCGGTTGTGTTGGTTATTTTGGCCTCCTTATTGGGTCAGAGTTCGGCGTACTTCTTCAAATTAATTGTTGATGCAGTGTCTTCCGGTAAACCGGAACTCGCTATTAAGTTCGCACTTTTTTACCCAATCGTTATTTTTGTTGAACAGCTTTTATATCGTGGCAGTGCTTTACTTATCAGAGGCTGGGTCGTGAATACTAAAAAATATGGTTACGACTTATTGTCACAGCAACTCATGCAACATAGCCACTCCTACTTCAGCAATCGTTTTGCCGGTTCTTTGATGAGTAAAGTAAATAATGTTTGTGGCGCCGTTGATTCTTTGATTCCTGAGTTACTGTGGACACATCTTAGTTCGTTGGTTTATGTGCTGGTAACTATTGGCTTCTTGATATCAGTTGATGTGTCAGCGAGTTTAATTTTTATTCTATTGATTGTAGTGTTGTTGATATTTAACCGTAGTATGTCGGCTAAAAAAGCTCAGTATTCTACAGAAGCCGCGGCCGCTACAACAACTATGCGCGCGCGTTTGGTGGACGTAATTTCTAATATTCAAGCCGTCCGACAGTATGTTCAAGTGCCACGCGAAGAAGCTGAAATCGGTGAACTAACTACCAAGCTCGCCGCCGCCAATAGTCGCAGTTGGGGCTATACCGAGAAAATGCTTTTCTATAACGTGTGTATTTTGTTTGTCTTTTCGATGGGGATGTTTTGGTCTTTGATGAAAGGTTGGCAAGCGGGAACAGTCTCCACCGGAGATTTAATTTTAATTCTGGCTTTGTATTCGCAAATCACCGGCACCCTGACTTTTATTGGTCGAGCAATAAATAAAACGGCGCAGACGGTAGGGGAAATGGAAGAAGGTTTAGATGATATTTTGGTTCCGTTTGAAATCGTTGATACACCGATAGCTCAGCCATTGGAAATACAGCAAGCTCAGATTACTTGGAATGAAGTAGATTTTAAATTTGATGAAAAAGCCGTGTTTGATAATTTTAATCTCTATATTCCGGCTGGTCAGCGCTTAGGTTTGGTTGGACAATCAGGCGCCGGTAAGACTACTTTTGTGTCATTGTTGCTACGCCAACATGAACTTTTGGCCGGCTTAATCGCCATTGATGGACAAAACATTGCCGAGGTAACGCAAGATTCATTACGCTCCGCGATTGCGGTGGTGCCGCAAGAACCGGCCCTATTCCATCGTACGATTCGGGAAAATATTTGCTACAGCAAACCAGCTGCGACTGATGAAGAAATGATTGCCGTCGCCCAAAAAGCCCAAGCTCATGATTTTATTATGGAGTTGCCACTCGGTTATGACACGATGGTGGGGGAACGCGGAATCAAATTGTCTGGCGGTCAAAAACAGCGAGTGGCGATTGCGCGCGCCATGCTTAAAGACGCACCTATTTTGGTCTTAGATGAAGCTACTTCAGCGTTGGATAGTGAGAGTGAAGTGGCGATTCAAAAAGCCTTAGAGACGCTTATGGAGGGACGGACAGTGATTGCTATCGCGCACCGCCTATCGACCTTGCGTAAAATGGATCGGATTATTGTGATGGAAAACGGAAAAATCATTGAAGATGGTAACCATGAGGATTTAGCCAAATCTGGTGGAGTGTACGAAAGGTTGTGGAATCACCAAGCGGGGGGATTTTTGCAGGATGAGTAAAATTAATCTTGTTTTGCTTCATAAAATAGGCTGTTGTCATTGACTACGGCTTTTTTTGTGATATAAGATAGGAGGATTCGGGTTCTTTGAAAGTTGCGTTTAAGGTGATTTTCGGATTCTCCGAAAAACCACTTTTAAAGTGATTGTGTATTCTTTACCATGAGGATAAAGTAATGAAATCAAAACAGCTTCAAGTTAACAGTATTAAACACGCTAACTCTTTGTTTCTTTGGGCAAGTGTCCAGATACAGATATTTGTTAAGACAGTACTTAATATTTTGGTTAAGCCAAAACACAAGTATTATAGTGTTCCAATCTTTAGAAAACGTCCTACATTCCAATATCCAAGCAGTCGACAGTATCCGTTTGACGAAGTGTGCGAACTTATTGTTCGGGCCCTTGAGTCAAGAAATTGGCAAGTTCCAGATATCAAGGTTGAATTTGAAACCATAGGTTCTGGAGAATGTAAGTGGCAATTTGTGAAAAAAGTAACTGGTGCTAATTTTCGATTATATTTTTGGAGAGACCAAAGATTTGATCAAACCAATGAGGTTTGTAATTTGGCTGCCGTGATGGAAATAGCTATGCCTTATCAACAGCTGAATGTTCAGCGCGATGAATCCAGAATACAATTTTACTACTATGTTGGTGATGATTGGAAATCAGATAGAGATGAATTTATTCGGGGGAATAAATATGAAAGTAGTTTCAGAGAACTTAAACGTACTTACTTGCTTTATCGAGGAGTGAAAGTTAAGGGTAGTAAAAAAGTTGATTCTGATACCAGAAGATTGATTCTAAAACATAAGACTGACGGTGTGTCTGAGTATGAACTTGAGTTTCGTGAACCTGAAATATTTCCGACTGACGTGGTGATGGAGGAATTTCGTATTTTTCTCACTGACCATGTTCTTTCGTACATCCTAGCTTATCCAGTTGCAGAAAAACTACTTGATATGTTGGCTCCAGAGCCGGATATTTCAGTCCCTGATTGGGCTAGTGATTTATATACCTTTGCTAGTTACTATGAGGTTTGTGTTGTTGGGATGAATTTACGTGATCCTAGGCTTGTGCCGCCGAGTCGACGGTTTGCTTTTGGATATTACGGTCCTTCGTTGGTGCCTTATCAGTTTGATGTTGGTGAAAGTATTCTTGAAGTTACACAGCGCAGTTTCCTTAGGTGTGGAATTGGAGATGTGTCTAAGGGTGCGCAAAATGATGATTTAGAAATTCCAGGTTTACGTTGGTATAATCAAAAAAAGTTTTTGTTTAAAATTAACCTGAATCGCGCAAATAATGTTTACGTTGCCGACTATGCTGTTTATATTAAACGAAAGCAGGAAATTTTCAGTAAAATTACCGACGGACGTCATCTTTTGAGTTTTGAGGAAATGGTTGATATTGATTTAGTCTTTGCCAAGACTATCGTTCCACTTGTTGATTATGACGGCGGGTTTCAGCAACCGGTGGTTCTGGTACAAAGAGAAGTTGAGTTTGATGAAGTTAAGTTCATTCAGGAATTGAGATATATTCCTTTCTCGTAGTTTAAACCCTTAATATTGTGCGTATGGCGTAAGTCATACGCACCTTTTTTATTTTATGATTGTGGAAGCGGAGGGATTTGGTCACAAATAAATTTTCTCTGAAAATTTTTCGCGACCCCGCCTCGACTACCATGCTCGCTCCGCTCCGCTCGGTATGTCTCCGGCTTTCAAATCCCTACGCAAAGTGCGCAGGCACTTTGTTCCACTTTCTTGCTCACTTCGTTCACTGCGGAAGCGGAGGGATTTGAACCTTACAGGTTCAGTACACCATTTGGATATTTTGTTCGCAAGCTCCAAAAT
>JBEDID010000046.1:0-7573 GCA_041173745.1 Candidatus Parcubacteria bacterium
TTTTTTAACCTACCCCGCTGCACTGCGCAACGCCACAAACTTACCGAAGTTATGCAAAATAGTATTAGAATATGGCGCATCTCTAAATAATTCCTCTGCTATTGTGCCTTCTGGTAAATAACCCGGTGATTGTTTTATTCTACTAACCATTCTTTCATACGTCAGCTCTGGGTGAAACTGGGTTGTAAAAATATTATTTTTATATTGTAAAGCCGACACCTTACACTTATTGCCACCGCTCATAAGCAACGTTGCCCCTTCTGGCACCCGGTCAAGCGCATCTTTGTGTCCATAATGAGCAAAAAATGATTCTGGCAAATCAGCAAACAAGAAATGATCGGCTTTATTTACAATCAGCCTAATTTCATGGGAACCAGTCTTACTCTGTTCCCTATCGCAACAAACTTGAGCTCCGGCGAAGGCTCCTAACAACTGATGACCATAACAGATACCAAGTGTTGGCATATCATGCGCAAATATATATTTAAATAACGGTCGCAATTTTTCCACTAATATATAGGACATCGCGCGTGCCGGATCAGTTTCCGCCCGATTACCATCAAAATCAAATTCACCTGAACCACCCAAAATTACACCCTGATAGCCTGCCAACAAAACCTCTGGATGTTTCCAGTCCAAAACATCATCAAGTGCATTAATAAACTCCATATCAACGTACGTGCCCACTTCCCGTTCATATGTCGCACGTTCAGCAGCAAGTGCCTCATTATCGCGCCTAAACTGAATTCCTAAAATTTTTGCTGTCATACATTACTTGTTTTAAGAATATGATCTTAAAATACCCTGACTTTCCAGATTTATTTTCAGATAGTCTCCTAAACTTAGAATAAACTTAGAAAAACTAAATCAAAATAAAAAACAACTAATTTAGTAACTCTAAATTGGGGCAAAGCTAGTTTTTCTTACTCAGACACGACATCACCAACTGTTGTGGTTGATTTTTCGATATTCAGTTCGGTAGTCGTTGCTTCAACAGAGTCTTCTGGTGACGATTCAACCCTGGTGACTAGTACTGAATATTTTTCAATAAAAAGAATTGTATCATCAGCTAAAGTGGTTGCTTTATGGGCATATTCTTTAAAAGCTAGAAAGTTCGTAGTTGTACTAGCCATTTTTATTGATAAATCATTTAAATCAGCTTGAATAGCCTGTAGTTTTTCTTTTACTGATTGGTTTTCAGCTACTTTAGTAGCGGTGGCAATATCACTTATCTTTTGTTCAATTTCAGTTGTTAAGCGCACCATTTCAGACTGTTTCTCATCGTTAGTAAGTACAACAGGAACCACTTCTTCAAGATCGACAGTGTTAGTCACTTCAAGTTCGGTCATGTAGACAATCAATTTTTGAGTTCTTTGTAAAACCTCAACTAATGACTGCTGAGCCAGCACTTCATCAGTCGAACTTTGTTCAATAGCTACTTGAACTGCTCGTTCAATATCAGCGATACGACGGTTCACTTCAGCCAATTCCTCTGCACTAACTGTGTCTTTGAGAGCATCACGTAATTCATAAATTCGAGTAGTATTCTGTTCGGCTCGAGCCATTAATTTTGTGTAAGCTGGAAGTGACGATGATGCATTTTGTGCAAAGGTCTGATCTCGAGACTCATCAATTGCAGTCGCAATTAAGTTAGTTGTGTTCATTGCACCAGCAATTTCACCACCATCACCACGCAATGAAGACGACTGGACTTCAAGAGTGGTATCCAAAGTCATTGAGGCAATAGCAGCTCCATCTGCATCATCCGCTCGTAAGGCCTCTATTTCCCTCTTAGCGCTCTCGGTATGGACTCTTACAGCATCAGCTACTTCTGCCTCTACTTCTTCAGTGAGACGGCCTTCACTCGCCAATAGACGAGCTTCAGCGATACGACGGTTAACTCGTTCGGTTTCCCATTCGACTTTTTGATAACCGTTAAAAGTTAAAGAACTGCGGAGCTCTTCATTAAATTTAACTTTTACAGAATAGAGAGTATCACCAGGTACAGCATGCTCAGCAATGAAAGGCACTACTAATAATAATATGGCCGCTGCAACTGCAGACGACTTAAAAAATGAAATGAATGGTATGGAAAAAGTTGCAAAAGCTTCTGTTTTTAGCGAAGGTTCAGTTAAAACCCTAGACACAGGAGTTTTAGTCTGCATTTCTGCAGGTAATGGATGATATTCCATATATGAAACTAGCCGCTCGCGTAGAGCTTGTTGTTCAGCCGCCTGTAAGGTTACAGAAGTTATGGCTTTTTTATGTAGTTGTTGGCTAAATTGTTTCATGTTTAAGTGGCTCGTTTGGCATTGGCTTGGCGTCGTACTTCGGCATATTCGTCATTCGATTCTATCTTTTTACGTAACATCTTAAGACCGCGATGTATCCGCACCGAGACGACATTTTCGCTCTCTTCTATCAACTCACTGATTTCACGAGGGCCGAGCTGATCGACAAAGCGATAAATGATAACCTCTCGGTATTGGTCAGGTAACTCTTCAAGTAATTCAAAGGCTTTTTTTCCATCAATTGTTGCAGCCAGAGTCTCAACGGTATTTTCTGACAGTTCATCAAATGACCCTTCATCCACCCCGTCAATTTCGAGCATAGCATCAAGCGAGACTTCTTTTCGTTTTCGGTACTCATCAATAATTAAATTATTGAGCACTTTGTATAAAAAAGGTCGAAAAGAGTCTATCTCGTATCCATTTCGAATATATGACCAGACTTTAGTAAAAGTGTCATGAACAAGATCAACTGCTTTTTCACGATTACTCACACGCAGAAACGCGTGTCGGAATAAAGCGTCATTAAATTCATCAAAAGCTTTTAAGAAACGCTCCTCATGATCACCTACAATATTATTTGTTTGCTCCTCTGCCATATGTAAGGACCATTATACGTGAAGACGGGCGAACTCGCATTTTCTTTCACTGTTTATAATAAATAGAGCAAAATCAACAAAAAACGGAGGGTTAAAGCCATACTCTTATCACATTAAACTAGTTAATTACTCAAGACCGCCGCAAACGTTCCAACAGCTCAGGAAATTCTGCCACTAAAAAGTGATTTTTATCAGTAAAAGTTATCAATTCAGCCTCTGGCAGAGCTGCTTTATACTCTAAAGCATGGCTGTAAGGCACGGTAAAATCATCTTTTGAATGACAAATTACTATTTCGTTTACATTTTCAGACAACTCCCCCACTTTTGTAGTATCAAAACCAAAATCACCACCATCTTCCCCGGTAAACTCCTTAAAATCAAAGGGCGCAGCTACTAAAAAAAGTGCTTTTATGGAAAACGGCGTGTTATTTTCTAACAGATATTTAACTAAAAAATATCCACCCTGTGACCAGCCCACCATGATAATGTCATCTTGTAAATACTCAAAGTGTAGCTCAAACCAAATTTTCCACTCAATATATTTAGCATTTTGACTATTGGGCATAGTCGGCATAAACACCTCATATTTTTCACCCAAATCTGCTCGCAGTGTATTAGACCATTTCTGAAATATCTCCATTCCAGGTAAATCACGTAATTTTCTTTGTTTTAAAGTGTTTAAAAAAGCCTCATAGTTAGAATAAGCACTACCACCATGGATATAGAAAACTTGTTGCTTATTATTAGAACCAGTCATTTTTCTTAAAATACTGAACCGCTATTGTCACAGTTATCAAAACTATAATGATGACTACCCCAAACCCATAAACGGAATTGCTCATCGGTACCGGCACGTTCATTCCAAATAACGAAGAAACTATGGTAGGAATAGTAAGTAATATCGTTAAAACAGTCAAAGTTTTAATGCGATTATTCAAATTGTTAGTCAAAATAGCTTCAGTGGCACTACGAACATTCTGAATCGTCTTGAGTAGTGTACGAGCGGAATCAACAACTTGCATATTATCAATCCTCAAGTCTTCCACCTGTTCTTTATCGTCATCAAACACCTGCATGTAGGTACCACTAAGGACATTCTGAAGTGCAGTATTTGTAGGCAGCACCGCTGTGACCATATCGTTAAGTTTTTGCTCATAATTAACGAATCGAACAATTTCTTGATTACCAATTTTACGCAATTTTATACGGTCACGCTGAACAGCTCGTCGCAACCCTATCAGTTGCCGCTCAAAAGAACGAGTAATTACCTGCATAATTTCAATAAACAACTTGGTTTTTTTGGTCGTGTACACCAATGTTTTCCCATTAAAAAATGTCTCAAATTGTGGTACTGGTCGCTGAGTAAGTGTCAACACAAACGACTCCCCCATCACAATTAAAAGCGGCGCGGTGTCAGTATCTTCAGTCTGCTCATTAAAGGGATAGCGGGTAAAAAAGTAGGTAATTCCATCAGACCGTTCCATTCGAGGAACTTCAAAAAAGTCTTTTGCATCCTCTAAAATATCAGCATCAAGACCAAGTTGCTCAACTAACTGCAGAGATTCCTCTTCAGTTGGAGATTCAGAGTGAATCCAAACCCCTGTTCTAACTTCAGAAATTTCCTTTAATCCATCATCTTTGATCGTCCGGAAATAGTAAGTAATCATAATTAAAACTATCGTAACACAAGTAAAACAGACTATAAACTTAATTTGTGTACTAATTTTATAAACCTCACTTAAATAATCAGTTTAATTATAATAAGTAACAAAAAAGCCAGTATATACTGGCTTTTTTGCTTATTGTCGGGGAGCCGGGAATCGAACCCGGACCGCTCGGTCCCAAACCGAGTACACTACCACTATGCTACACCCCGAGCGAGGAAAATATGGAAGCTTGCTTACATATAGTTTCCGAATGATGGGATGAAAGTTTATACTTACACCCCGAGTGAGGAAGAAATCAAAAAGTTTTCTTTTAGATTTTGCTTCTGAGCGCTGGTGTGAAAGCTTTTGCTTACACCCCGAAGCTCAGTCTGCGATAAGACAGACTGAGTCCGAAAAATATATCACTTATTGCAAAAAAAAGCGAGCTTTATAAACCCATATCTTTTAAGACGTCATCAAAAGTAGATAATCTTGTGACATTGGGGTGGAAATGAAAGACAGTCATGTCGTTATATTCCCCTACAGCATACACTTTAACTCCAAAAGCGAGAGCTGCACCGAGTTCCACATACATTCCAGTTCCCGACTGATCACCCAAGATTACAAACACGTCAGCACTTTTAGCTCCATTAATATCCTTCTGAGCAAAAGCCTGCACCTTATCAATATGAACATGGTATGGGCGTGGCAAATCAGCATCTTCCATCGCAGTCCAATCATGCGTTATTTCGTGTCCTAAATATTTTATTTTAGTGACAATATCTCTAATCTCAAGAATACGACTCGTTCGGCCAGCAATATAAAATTTCATACTATTTACTTATTTTACAAGAAAGTTAACAATCCCCCTAAAAATCAAAACGATTGTATATATACTAAAAAACTATTGTTTACAGTGTTTCACGTGGCACACTAGCCTTTTTGTTACACATGGAACGATGCGAAGTAAATTATGTGTTCAATCATATATATAGCTACTGACTGTAACGCAGCAGGACTCTCTATTTCACATGAAACAATTTGTCTCTGTTTCATGTGAAATAATCTAAACTTTTAATGATTTACGATAGTGGCTTGCTTTAGTCAAAAATAACGTTGGGCAGGTATTTGATGGTGGCGTATTTTTCACGTGGCACAATTCTGACTGCAATCACATCAATTTCCCACTCACCTTCATAGTTATGTTCCATAATCCAACTCTCAATGGCTCGATTTAGTCTCTGAATCTTATGATAATGAACATTCTCCTCTGGACGCCAGGTGCCACGTGCAACAGCTGCCCTTAACTCTAACTTTGTTTCATATGAAACTGTTTTTACCTCTACAAACCTAGTCATCTCTTTTCCCCGTGCAACAATGTCAATTTCACCCCATTTTTTAAGATAGTTTTGATCTAATATTGAAAAACCCTTCTTGCGTAAGTAACTAGCAGCAATTTCTTCGCCATAAGCTCCAACTTTGTTTTTATCACCTTTTTTAATGTTTTGTTTCATGTAGAACGTTTCACGTGGCACTTATACTTAATATATTCTATGTTTGCAAATTGTATTATATGGCTTTTATTATAGCCGTATAATCTAAGGGACACAATTACTTTATACCTGTGGATTGTCCTTTATCCACCTATCCACTCGTTTATCCCCAGTTTTGCCACAAGAATTGCGATAATCTTATTTTCAATACAAAGTTTGTGTTTCATATTTAACAAATATTATTTTAAGCAAATAATACTCTTAGTATCATGGTTGAGTTTCACATGGCACAAGCAATAAAATTATATAGGTGTTTGCTTTACTGACCATTAATTTAATCAGACAAACGAAAAACCCCGCAGGAGGGGCTTTTTCGTGTGCGGCCAGGGGTAATCGAAACCCCGACTGATCCTTGGCAAGGACCCGTTATACCACTTAACCATGGCCGCAATATTTACTTGGACAGTTCCTTAATCACTAGCTCAACCCAACGGGTAAGTTTATGCTTTAAGACTGTGCTCCCGATTATAGTATTTCCGACGCCATAATGCAACGTTTGTTTGTTAGCTTTACCTGGCACCACCTGATTCTTATAGAATTGAGATAAGGGTAGGGAAGTGGCCTTTTTCCAACGCTTCATACAGACCTCTTCATTTAAGTCCGGATACAAAAGTAGCCAAAAATGAATTTTGTTTTTATCAACCCCTAAATACTCAACTGCAAATCTAATAAAAATACTATGTATCTCCATTTGAGCGCTGCTAATCCTGATTATTCTCTCATCTTTTGCATCACCACTGCCAACATACAGCATTAATCCAGCCATAAAAAGTGGGTCTTTTTTATAGTGTTTGAATTCTGTTTCAGCTGATCGAGTAGCTTCGCGATAAAGTGTAGCTCTTTCTCCCACTCTAGCTTTATTCACAAGCTTCAATCGTTTAGCATTTTCAGCGCCGGCTCGCTTAACGTTCTGTTTTGCTATTTGCGCTGAAAAAGGCTTATCTTGCAACCATTTAGAGGCTGTGGACTTAGCAATATCACAGTATTTAGCAATCTCTTCTAAAGTAAAACCCCGCTTACGTAAACTAATCGCTTGCTCATATTTCTCAATATTTCGAACCATATAGTGTGTATATTATATACTAATTGCAATTGTTCGATTTGAGTTATAAACAAAAGACCGAATAAGGGAGTTCATTCGGTCTTAATATTTTTACTATTTAAATCGTTTGCTAAGAGTCATCAACAATTTCTTCACCTACAATTACTATCCATCCTTTAGGACCAACCATTGCAGAATGGGGGACTCCGACCGGAATATCAAATCGTTGATTTGCTACCAGTTCTTTCTTTTGCCCAGCAAAATCAAAAGTAATTGATCCATCAGTCACCATTAAAGAGACTCTGCCTTGGTGCAAATGATTAGGATAGATTGTTCCAGCTTCATCTTGCCATTCATAAACTGAAGCAAAACCTTCAGCTTCAAGCTTTTGAATGTAGCGTTCGGAGAGTTCCATGGTTTGATTATGCCACAAACTAAGTGTCTT
>JBEDID010000047.1:0-7506 GCA_041173745.1 Candidatus Parcubacteria bacterium
TCACAGACTTTTGTTGAGAAAATAGACCCACGCTCAGTCGCTGATGTGGTATTTACTTGGCCGCAATCAATTGCCAAAGTGGTTCGAAGTTGTGAAATACCGACCGATGTTGTATTAGGAATTGACTTGTCTGGCAGCATGAATAACGATGGTGGTGCACCGCCGCAACCAGTCACCGCCGCGTTGGAAGCGGCTGGACAATTTGTCGGCACGCTCCGCGCAAAAGACCAAGTGGCCGTTACTACGTTTGCAACTCATGCTCAGTTAACCGATACTCTGACCAATAATCGAGAAGCTTTGGCTGATAAAATCACTAGTCTTAAGATTCAGCCGGCGGAGGAAAGGGGATTTACTAATACAGTTGAAGCATTACAAATGGCACTCGGTGAACTGGATTCAGAACGACATAATCCCGATGCGAGGCGAGTATTGGTGTTGTTGACTGACGGTTTGCCAACCGCCGCTGGAAATGCGGATGTAGTCGAACAAGCTATCAAACAAGCCCAAGTATTACGAGAACAAAATATCGATGTGTATACTATTGGATTAGGCGAAAACGTTGATCGAGCGTTTATTCAGAGCGTTGCTTCTGATAATAAGAAGGCTTACTTTGCCCCAACTGGTTCCGATTTAGCGGCGATTTATAAAGAAATTACATCATCTTTGTGTGAGGTTGGGCCAACTAAAATTGATGTCTATGCTAAAACTAAGACCAATTTCGCAGTAATTGAATAGATTAGACAAGCCCGTCTGATTACTTTTTAGCGTACAATACAATCATGAATCAGCTCCGAACATTTTTTGGTGGTTTTGATGCGACACTGTTTTTTAGTGTGCTCGGATTGTCGTTGATGGGATTAGTGACTATGTATTCTCATGTCGGTGACAATGGTTTTTTTGATCGGCAGATTCTCTGGATAACCATTGCAACAATTGCTTTGTTTTTGGCTATGATACCGGATTACCGCTTTTTACGAATCGGTAACACAGCTTTTTACTTGTATGTTGCAACGGTCTTCTTTCTAGTATTAGTGCTTGTGATTGGTGAAATTACCCTTGGGGCACAGAGTCGCTTTGACTTCGGTTTTTTCTCGTTGCAACCCTCCGACCCCGCTAAGTTAGTGTTGATTATTGTGTTGGCTAAATATTTTGCCAAACGGCACGAATTAATAGGAGATTTTTCACACATCATAATTTCCGGTTTGTACGCGATGGGTGTGTTTGGATTGGTATTTATTCAGCCCGATTTCGGTTCGGCAATTATTTTATTTTTTGTTTGGTTGGGAATGGTGCTGGTGTCAGGAATTAAAATCCGCCATCTACTCACCGTATTTTTTCTCGGAACCATCGCGTTCGGTCTAATGTGGCAATTTATCTTTTTCGATTATCAAAAAGAACGCATCATGACTTTTATCGATCCTTTATCCGACATTCAAGGGGCTGGTTATAATGCCTATCAATCTACTGTGGCAATTGGTTCGGGTCAATTGATGGGCAAGGGAATTGGTTATGGTACTCAGTCAAAACTACTTTTTTTACCAGAGTATGAAACCGACTTCATTTTCGCGGCTTTTGCTGAGGAATGGGGATTGGTCGGAGTCGGCTTATTATTTACACTTTTTTCGTTGGTAGTATGGCGGTTGCTTGTGCATGCCGTGGAGGGGGCGACTAATTTTGAACGCTTATTTGCGGCTGGTGTCTGTGTTTTATTTGTGTCGCATTTCTTTGTTCATATTGGAATGAATATCGGATTGTTGCCAGTGACCGGAACCACCATTCCATTTTTAAGTTATGGTGGGTCACACTTGCTGACAGAATTTTTGGCGATTGGAATGGTAATGGGCATGAGTCGCTATGCACCAGTGCGCTTTGAAACTGCCGATGTGTTTGATGTGTAAAGAGAAAAAGTCTTTCGATACATGGTTTCAATTGAAAAATTAGCAGAAACAGACTCTTGGAGAGCGGTTCCTAAACGACGTCGCATGCCTTCATCACGAATGAGCATTTGCAGAGTGGCTGAAATAAGTTCAGGGGTTGGTTCAATTAAGAAGCCAGTTTCACCAGTGCTGACGATATCGTGGTTACCAGACAAATCACTGGCAATAACTGGTAATCCGGCTAATCCGGCTTCGAGAAGCACATAAGGTAAACCTTCTTTTTTGGATGGCAATATAAAAATATCAAAAGCTTTTAAATATTGAGCACCATCGATATAGCCTAAAAGGTGGACTTGTTGATTTAAGCCGAGCTCGGAAATTAAATCTTCTAGTTTTAAATGTTCGTCACCTTCGCCGATGATAAACAAATGGGCGTGGGGAGGGAGAGTGGTTACTGCTTCAATGGCCGCCGACCAGTTTTTGTTGGGATGGAGTTCTCCGATGCCTCCAATCCAGAGAGTATTCGGGTGGAGGCGAGGCGCGAGCTCCGCTCGCGCCTCAACGCGCTCCAGAAATTTAATCGGTGCAATCCCGTTTTTGATGAGTGATACGCGAGACATCAGGCCGGGCATTTGGCGTGCACGGTCAAATGTTTCGGTGGAAATCATAATGCTGTGATGGGCGAGCCGAAGCGTGACCCAAGTGCCAAGATAAATAAGCAGGCGCTGCCACCGTGGACGCCAAACTTCATCGACAGTGAGACCATGTGAGGTAAAGATAATCCGCTTAATACCGGCCAATCTTCCGGCTAACGCGCCAATGCCGCCAGCTTTGGAACTGGTAACATGAATAACATCAGGTTTGAGCCGGCGTAGTAAATGCCAGATTTCAAAAAAAGCTTTGAGGTCATTGGCGGGTGACATATTACGCATGAAGTTTTCAATCCGATGGACAGGAATACTTTCAGCTTCCAATAGCTCAACCAAGCGGCCGACGGTGGCACCGGCTGCGCCGGTGCCACCACAAGCCACTTCCACCAAGTGTCCATCAGCTTTAGCTGCCTCGGCCAATTCAAAGACATATTTTTGAGCACCACCGAAATTACTTTTAGTGATGATATATAAAATCCGTTTTTGGCTTATCATAATTAATTAAGTATACGTCTTACAACCAATGTGTCACGGAAATTGTTGTATAAGCTTGATAATCTAGGAAACTAGGGTAGGATTTATAAAACATACAATATGGGAGAACGCTTAAGAGAACTACTTATATTAATAATCGGTGATATCGTAGTTTTTAATGTTGCTCTGTGGGTAACTCTTTTGGTGCGTTATTTTGAAATCCCTTCAGCCAATCGTCTAGCGGAACACTTAGGACCATTTTTTACCTTCACAGCCGTTTGGATTCTGGTTTTTTACATCCTCGGTCTTTACGATAAACATACTAATTTACTGAAAAAATTATTAGTCGGCCGAATTCTTTACGCTCAAATTATTAACGTTGTTGTTGCTGGAGCATTATTCTTCATCATCCCATTTGGAATTACTCCTAAAACCAACCTTGTTTTGTATTTGGTAATTTCAATTGCGCTACTGAGTTTTTGGCGCTTGCGCATAGTGCCGCGCCTGTCTTCAAAGCAAAGACATAAAGCTGTTTTAATTGCCGACGGACCTGAAGCAATTGAGTTAGTTGATGAAATCAATAACAACGATAGATACAACTATTCATTTGTGCGCATTATTGATGAAAAAATTCTCGCCGACACTTCTGACTTTGAGCGTAAAATTATGTCACTGATGGAGCGCGAAAAAATTGAATTGATAGTCGCTGACCCACAAGGGGATTCTATCAGGACATTTCTACCTGTCTTATTCAATTTGTCATTTTTACACTTCGCTTTTACCTTTCTTGATTTTAATCGACTGTACGCGGACACTTTCGACCGAGTGCCGGTGCGCCGATTGCAATATGACTGGTTTATTACAAATATTTCGCAATCAAAAAGTGTTATTTACGATACAGCCAAACGTACGATTGATGTGATTGGTGCCGTTTTGTTATTGCTGCCAGCATCAATTTTATTACCGTTTGTTTGGTTGGGGATTAAACTCGAAGATAGAGGTTCACTTTTCTACACCACTACAAGAGTCGGACAATTCAACCGACCGATTACAATTTATAAACTACGCACTAAAAATGGAGCCGATAAGGGAGCCTCAGCCTTAAATAGTACGCTAAGGGACACTAAAGTCGGAATGTTTTTGCGTAAAACTAGAATAGATGAATTACCACAGCTAATCAATGTGCTAAAAGGAGATTTGTCATTTATCGGTCCGCGCCCAGAAATGCCAGCGTTGGCAGAAGTGTATGCGCGAGAAATTCCATATTACAACACTCGACACTTCCTTAAGCCTGGTTTATCCGGCTGGGCGCAAATTAATAATTTCGATGTCCCGCGCGGTGGGGTAGATGTGGAGCGAACTATTGCCAAATTATCCTACGACTTGTTTTATCTCGAACGTCGCTCGCTGCTTTTAGATATTCAGATTGCACTGAAAACGGTCGCTACCATTATTATGCGGACTGGAACTTAATTGTTGATGGGGGAGTTTATATAAGTACTATGAAAAAGACATTTTTAGTGACTGGCGGAGCGGGGTTTATTGGAACAAATCTAGTGGAGTATTTAGTGTCTGTTGGGCATAAAGTAATCGTGGTAGATAGTTTAATAGCCGGGAATAAAGAGCGCTTACCTAAAGAAGTGACTTTTTATCAATTAGATATTCGCGAGACTGCTAAATTAACCGAACTTTGCACAGAAGTAGATGTGGTGGTGCACTTAGCAGCTTTGCCCCAAGTGCAATTTTCCATTGATAATCCAATTCAGGCGCATGATGTTAATGTTAACGGGACACTCTCGGTGCTGGAAGCCGTGCGCGCGGCTGGTGTCAAGCGGATTGTTTTTGCTGCCTCGAGTGCTGTTTATGGTGATCAAGAAATATTACCACTTTCAACCAATCTGCCACCACAACCTAAAAGCCCTTACGCTTTACATAAATATATTGGTGAAGAAATGTTGCGCTTATGGAGTGAGCTGTATGGATTAGAAACCGTCTCATTGCGATTTTTCAATGCTTACGGACCGCACCTTGACCCCGACGGACCCTACGCTTTGGTGATAGGTCGTTTCCTAAAACTCGCCCTAGCGGGAGAACCCCTTACAATTACTGGCGATGGTGAACAGACGCGAGATTTTATTCATGTGTCCGACATTGTGAAAGCTATCGTTAAGGCTGCCACAGCAACTGCTGTCGGTAGGGGAGAAGTTTTTAATGTTGGAGCGGGTCAGCAGACCAGTATCAATCAATTGGCACAAATGATTAGTGTCAACATTAAACACATAGCCCCCCGCATTGAACCAAAATATTCCATGGCAGATATTGCTACTACTAAGGAATTACTCGATTGGGAACCGACAGTCACATTAAAAGAAGGAATTATCGAACTCAAAAAAATGTTCAATCTGAAATAGAAACTTAGATTGTAGATTTTAAAATCCCACTCATTACCCGAACTAAATTCCCTCCATCCACACACCCCCCCCTTCATAGTTACCTATATGATGTTACTATAATCATATATGGACAATCAACCTGACACAACAATTTACGAATCACGCCCTTCTGTCATCCCCTACATCATCATTGGTGTCGTGGTCGGTGCTCTCATTGGGGTATTTATCGGTTTAAAAATTAATTCTTCTAACCCAGAACTAGTGGCAGCTACTGATGTTAGCACCAGTGACGAATATAAAGCTGGCTTCGAAGCTGCTCGTGCTCGTCTGCAGGAACGGGGTATGTTGCCTAATATTATCGCCGACACTAACATAGAAACTACTTATCTCAGTGGCAAGGTTAAAGCGGTCTCTGCTAATTCACTCACTGTCGATGTTACTCCGCTCGATCCGTTAGCAGACATTGTTGAGCGTTCTATCGCTACCACTCCTACTACTCAAATCTTCCGCCTCACTAACAAAACCCCACAAGTAATGCAGGCTGAAATGGAAGCTTTTACACTTAAAATGAAAGACGTAGACCCAACTACTAACAGCCCAACTGAATTTCCGGCTCCTTTCACTAAAGAAAAAATCACTATTACCGATATTAAGTCCGGTGATATGGTTAATATTAAAGCGACAGCCAACATCACTGCCGATGGAAATATCGAAGCTTCTTCACTAGAAGTGCAGAGCGCTCAAGTCTCGCTTATTCCTCCACCAGTCAACTAATTTAATTAGTATTACTAACTTCCATTAAACATAAATACTATGCTAAACAAATTAATAAATAAAAACTTCTTCAGTGGCTTTTTGGGCACCTTCACTGGCGTTATATTCGGTATTATTGTTGGGATCGGTACTCAATATGTGACCGCTTGGACCGCCCCACCAAATCCAGCACCAGGCGGAAGTGTGACCGCTCCGTTGACGACAGGTGCTGCCACTCAAGGGAAAACCGGCGCTCTAGGCGTCGGGCAAACTAGTGTAGCCTCGGGCGCAACACTAGACGTGAACGGTACTCTGAGAACTGGAAATGCAAACGGTGCATATACTTATGTTGCCCTAGAAGATGATGAGTCACCCAATGGTGTTAAATATGTACACGCTAATAGTAACGTCATAGGGTTTCTTGGTGGCGATGGTAATTGGTTGTCATATATAACACAGGCCGGAGATTCTTACCAAAAGGGCAATGCTGGTGTTACTGGTTATATTACTGCTGGTGGTAATATCAGTGCCGGAGGTAATGCATACTCAGCTGCTATGGGGGCTGGACATCCAGGAAATACTTTAACTACGAAAGATTACGTAGACACTAAAGTGGCTGCAGCAGGCGGCGGCGGTTCTTTAGTTAATATGTATCAATGTCCAGGAGAAGTATGGCTTGGAGGTGGAGCTTGGGGATTTTATGGTTGTCAAGGACAGCTTACGCCAGCATCGAGTTGTCATGAAATTGAGTGGCCAACTCAAGCTTGGTTTCCATGTACTTATGTCGGTAAAATCAGATTAGAGCCATAATTTCTATAAAATTAGAAAATACTGTACCACTTTTAATAATAATCTTTTTTAACCATGTACAAACCCAATCAAAAAAGCACAACTATTCTTGCTGGAATATTATTTACTATTCTCAGTATCGGTGGTGTAGTCTATGCTGGACCAACCGACAATGCTGGTGGTTGGGCTTGGGGCGGTGGTGTCACTGCTAATCCAGCCGGCTACGATGGTATGGGTTGGATTAGTTTTAACAGCAGTGACTGTGACACAAATAATGACGGTAAGAATGACAACGCCCTGTGTGGTGCAGTAAATAGTGTTGTAACGAGTTACGGAGTAAATTTCCCGAGTGGCGATGGTCCTATCACCGGTTATGCTTGGAATGAATATTACGGCTGGATTAGTTTTAATGGTGGAGATTTAGCCGGCTGTTCACCTGTAATGGCTAGTGCTGCGCGAGTAGGCAATGCTTTAACTGGTGGGGCACGCATTATGGCGATTAAAACAGCAGTAGCGGCAGGCAATGCTGGTGGCTACGACGGTTGTATTGATTTAAGTACTGCTACTATT
>JBEDID010000048.1:0-7473 GCA_041173745.1 Candidatus Parcubacteria bacterium
TTACTAACACTTCATGAATACCCATTCGACCATGAAAACCATCTTCACTAACCCCTTTTTCTTTAGGATGATAAAACGAAATATCATTCCAAGTTGCATCTTTTTTAGCAATTCCCTCTTCTTTTAACATCTTTAGCACAGTATCAAGGTCTACTTTTTCTCCTAATGTATCTCGTTCAGCTTTGGTTAAAATATAAGGGAATCTGTCTTCTGACAATTTACGAACGAGGCGCTGACCAACCGCTACTCGTAATGTAGATACCAACAAGAATGATTCTGCCCCCATGTCGACCAAGCGTGCAATCGTTCCAACGGCAGAATTAGTGTGAATAGTAGCCAGTACTAAGTGACCGGTTAATGCAGCATTAATAGCCAAACTAGCAGTCTCTTGGTCACGAACTTCTCCCACCATAATTACATCAGGGTCTTGTCGCATTAATGAACGTAGTCCAGCCGCGAAAGTAAAACCAATTTCTGGCTTTACTTGTGACTGATTTACCCTTGCCATTTGGTACTCAATTGGGTCTTCAATAGTAGAAATGTTCACTTCTGGAGTATTAAGCAGGTCTAATATAGTATATAAAGTGGTTGATTTTCCAGAACCAGTCGGACCAGTCACCAAAATGATACCGGTAGTAGCGCGAGTAGCCCGATGCACACGCTCTAAAGTTGAACCGTGAAAACCGATTCCCTCCAGAGAAAAACCACTTCGGTTTTCTCGCAACAGACGCATCACTACCTTTTCACCGAAGAATACTGGCAACATCGAGACTCGAAAAGCTACTTTCTGACCGTCCATTTCCATTTTAAAGCGACCGTCTTGCGGCAACCGTTTTTGGTCGAGTTTAAGGTTAGAAAGCACTTTAAGGCGAGCCACGATACTATCAGAAGCCATTTTAGGTAATTTCATTGCGTCACTCAAAATACCGTCAATACGGTAACGCACTAACACTTCTTCCTCCATTGGTTCGATATGAATATCTGAAGCACCTTGAATGATGGCGTGACGTAGCAAAGTATCGACAATTCGTACTACCGGTAAATCTTCGGCCATCTGCTTTAATTCATGTTCACTAGCTTCCCCACCTTCTTCAGACAAAACCTTAAGCTGGGAAGCTTCTTTCAAAACTAAGTCACCAAATTCATCTTTGAGAGTCTTTTGGTACTGTCGGAGGGCTGTGCGCATCGAATCAGTATCGGTCAAACGAGACAAGATACGGAGTCCGACCTTTTTACGAATAAAATCGATGGCTGGTAAATCAGCCGTGTTAAGCATAGCGACTTCTAGAGTATCCTCCGTTTTCTTGTAGGCAATAATATTGTGATTGCGGGCTACTGGCTCAGGAATAAGCGTGAGCGTCTCAAAATCAATCTTCATGTTCTTCAGAGAAACAAATGGAATCCCTAGAACATAGGACTCTACCCGACGCATGTCGTCTTCTGACATATGACCATGGGCAATCAAAGCTTCGCTTAGTGTGCGACTTTCATCCTTAGCCACTTTCTCTGCCGCAGCAATATCAGCCTTGGTAATCAGACCAGCATCGAGGATAAACCGTTTTAGTTGTTCGTCTTGAATACGCATAAATATAAATGAAGAAAGGAACGTAGTGACTATTCTTGAGTCAGTCCCTGATTTGACCAATTACTGAGCCAAATCGTTGGAACACTATATGTAAAATAACACCCATGTGACTTACTTGATATTAGTATATCACCCTCACTTAGCTACACAGCAAAGATGTACCCGATTTGTTAATAATGATAATATTTGTAACAAGATATTATATCGTTATGTAACCCCACAGCTGTACACAGCTTGCTTTTTTAAGGGAAGTGAGTACACTTTACTTATTCTGATGATGACTGCTCGGCCTTTTGGCCGAGCAGTCTTCGTAAGAGAGTTTGTAGATAATTATATAAAATAACAAGCCCTGAGGCATTATCACGATAGTAATGATGCTTCTAAAATCAGGCAAAGGAGAGCCTAATTTTAGAAGACTCATTTAATGGTTTTGCTTCTTAACTTAATAAAAATAGTATGTTTGACTTAAAAGTAATCAATTCGGTCTTGGCCGAAATGGAAGAAGAACGAGGAATTCCGCGCGAACGAATGATAGATGCGATTGAACAATCACTCGCAACGGCCTACAAAAAGGAATTTGGTAAGCGTGGTCAAATTATCACCTGTAAATTCGACATGGATTCAGGTACAACTGTCTTCAATCAAGTAAAGATTGTCGTCGACGAAAGTATGTTAAAGCCTGAGCCGGAGCTCGACGAAAATGGCGAGGAAATCATTGATGAAACAGAGACTGAGGATGAGGGCGAGGACGGAGAGAAAAAAGTTCGATTCGATGAAGAAAAGCACATCATGATTAGTACCGCCCGTATGATTAAGAAAGGCGTTGAGTTGAACGAAGAAATGAATTTCCCCCTTGAATCAAAGGATGATTTTGGCCGTATTGCTGCTCAAACTGCCAAACAAGTGATTATGCAAAAGATTCGTGAGGCTGAAAAAGATTCTGCCTTAGCTGAATTTGGTCAAAAAGCTGGTGACATCATCATTGGTCAGGTCCAACGTTTTGAACGTGGCAATTTATACGTCGATTTAGGACGAGTAACTGCTATCATGCCCTACGATGAACAAATCCCCGGTGAACGTTTCAAACCAGGAGAAAGAATTCGAGCAATTTTGCTTGCAGTGGAAGAAACTCCCCGCGGCATTTTCCTCAAACTCTCACGCTCACACCCTGATTTCTTAACTGCCCTCTTCACTATTGAGGCACCAGAGCTCCAAACTGGCGCTGTCGAAGTAAAAGCGGTGGCTCGAGAAGCTGGCGCGCGCTCAAAGATTGCTGTTCATGCGACTGACGAACACATTGACCCAGTTGGATCAATGGTCGGACAACGTGGTATTCGCGTATCAACCGTCATGAGTGAACTCGGTGGTGAAAAAATCGATATTATTGAATGGTCACCTGATTCAGCCGAATTTATTGAAGACGCCCTATCGCCGGCTCAAGTAATCGATATTCGAATCGTGTCAGAACCAAATGAAGAGACTGGCGAACGTGGTCACGCTGTAGCAGAAGTGCTTAGCGACCAACAATCATTAGCGATTGGTCGCGGTGGACAAAATGTTCGCCTCGCTGCCAAACTAACAGGTTGGAAAATTGACATTGTTTCCGCTAGTACTGGCGAAGAATTGGCCGAAGCGGAAGCGGACGGTAAAGTTGATCTTGAAGCCCCAATCGACAGTGAAGTTGGAGCCGATGACGACGTATTAGAAAACGAAGATGCAACTACCACCAAGCCTGAACTAGAAGAAGAATTAAATGAGGACACCAAAGACCGCGATGTAACTGAAGACATGGAAGAAGAAGACGAAACCGATACTCCAGAAGAAGCAGAAAAACAACTTAGTTAATCTATTCTAAATTTAGCGACAAACTTATGAATCTACTACATGATGTCCCACCTGGAACTGCCGATGAAATGAACGTTATTATTGAAATTCCTAAATTCTCGAAGAACAAATACGAGATTGATAAAGAAACTGGCCTAATTGCACTTGACCGCGTAATGCACACCGCTCAAGATTACCCGTGTGACTACGGTTTTGTCCCCCAGACTCTGTTTGATGACGGTGATGCTCTGGACGTAGTTCTAATAACTACACATGCCTTGGCTCCTGGAATCTTAGTCAAAGCTCGTCCAGTCGCAATTATGGAAATGATTGACGGTGGAGATCGCGACGACAAAGTGATTGCTGTCCCAGTTGGAGATCCTAGGTTTGATGACGTTAAAGATTTAGCTGATCTAAACAAGCACTTCATCAAAGAAATGACTCATTTCTTTGAAACTTATAAAAAAGTTCAAAATAAAGAAGTTTCAGTTGGTGAGTGGCGTGGAGCTGAAGCAGCTAAAATCGCTTTCATTAAGAGTCGCGAAGCCTACGAAAAAAGCAAGGTTTAACAACCTAAAATAGATGTACTGTGTATAGCGCCGTGGAGACAATGTCTCCACGGCGCTATACTTATATCTACACCTATCAACCGCCCGATTTGGGTTAAATTATCTTTGTATAAATAAATATGAAAACTGTTACTAACATTGTAATCAGCCACGGAATCTTTTTGGCTGTCTTCGCTTTTGCGGCATACGCCTTAGCCCAAGAAGACAACACACTGCCTGTACCTTTACCTGCCGAGCAATCAGCCAAGTTTAAAGAACAAGCTGACACCAGACGGGCAGAAATGGAAGCCTTGCAAGCCACCCAACAAGAAGCAGTATCTAATAGACAGGCTGAAATGGAAGCGAAACAAATAGAGCAAAATGATGCCGCCATCAGTCGACAAGCAGAAATGGAAGCAAAAAAGGCTGAAATGCAAGGCAAAGTAGCAGAACAACAAGAAACAAGAATCACTGAGCAAGCTGATCGCCAAGCCAAAATGGAAGACCGACAAGCTGAACTACAAGACAAAGTAGCTAATCGTCAATCAGACATGGAAGAAAAACGATTAGAAATGCAAGCCAACATGACAGAGCGCCGAGCTCAACTGCAAGAAATAACCCAACAACGTATCACTAATTTGGCCGCCAATATGAGTAATCGGATGGATTCAGCCATTGTTCGACTACAAGATATTATTGACCGCCTTGATTCCCGTATCCAAAAGCTTGAAGCGGCTGGTATTGATACCTCCGCAGCTAAAGCAGCACTTGCTTCATCCCAACTATCAGTTGACGCTGCCTTGGCAGAGATTGCAACCATCGATACAACTGTAGTTTCTGCGATTAGTTCAGAAGATGCACGAGCTGATTGGAGTACAGCAAAAACTAAATTTGTCACCATCCGTGATTACCTGAAGACTGCTCATGCCGAACTAAAAGCTAGTGTAGCAGCCCTTAAAGAAGCTGCTGTAGCCGCTAATCTTAATTCTGGAACCAGCGCAGCCGTACGAAACGACAACGCGGTAGAAGTGACTAATTAATCACTAGCTAATAAACTTACTTATATTTATGAATGAAGACACTCAAACAGTTTCAACCCCAAATTTTGAGGGTGAACCGATGAAGATGCCTGAGAATGTTGATGCTCAGCCAGTAGTAACCTCAAACGAATCTAACATTGTTAATGGTCCCCTTTTACTGACACTGACAATATTACTGATTATCATTCTGGGTGGTATGTATTACTGGTTTTCAACCCTTAACATAGCCCCTGAAGTACCAGCACCAACTATTGAGCGACCGTCAGCTGAAGCCAATAACGAGCCAGAAAGTACCACCGCTGAGGCTCAGGCGGCAATGTTATTAGTCACTAGCCCATCAGATGAATTACCGGCTATCGAAGCTGATCTTTCTGTAGAGATGGACGGGCTAGACGCTGAACTTAATGCAATTGATACTGAGATAGACGCCGCTGTACAACCGTAGTTAATTATGACAAAAGGCGGGATTCACTCTGTGAATCCCGCCTTTTTAGTTGCAATTTTCGTAGAGTTTCGTACACTGGCTGACACATATGTCACATACACACGCAATAGATTTCAAAACTGTCTTTACAGTAGAAGAGCTACCCAACTCACAAGTTAAAATTACTGGCGAACTACCCTACATCGAACTCGAGAGCGAGCGCAAAGCTGCCTTGGTTGCCATGGGTAAAAATGTTGAATTAGATGGTTTCCGCAAAGGTCATGTCCCTAACCCAATTTTAGAAAAGCATCTGGGAGAAATGAATATCTTGGCCGAGATGGCCGAACGAGCCATTGCTCATGTTTACCCACACATCATCTCTGAACACGATATTCAGGCCATTGGACACCCACAAATTGACATCACCAAGATTGCTCCACAAAGCCCCCTTGGTGTTGTTATTACTGTCGCAGTCGTACCAACCTTTACTTTACCTGATTATGTAGCTATCGCTGCGGAAATAAACAAAAACCGTTCAGCTGATGCTGTAACCGATGAAGAATTAGCTGAAAAAATTCAAGACATTCAACGCCAAAAAGCCGCTTATGAAAAACTTCAAGCCAGTGCTAATGCTACCCCAGAAGAAAATGATACAGCTACTCCTGAAACTCAAACCACTGACGAAGTTTCGTTCCCTGAACTAACTGACGAATCAGTGAAAGCCCTCGGACAACCTGGGCAGTTCGAAACAGTAGCTGACTTCAAGAACAAATTGCGTGAACATCTAGAGATTGAAAAGAAACAAAACAATGCCGCCAAACACCGCGCGGACATCACCGATAGTATTATCAAAGAAACCACTATCACCTTACCGCAAATCCTGATTGATTCGGAGCTCAATCAAATGTTTGGTCAAATGCAAGAAGATCTTGATCGAGCAGAACTAAAGATGGACGACTACCTCACCCACATCAAGAAAACTCGGGATGAACTAAAAGCAGAATGGCTACCTGCCGCAGAAATGCGCGCTAAACTGCAACTCGTACTTAACGAAATCGCCAAAACTGAAAATATCACTCCCGATATTGAAGAAGTAAACAAACAAACTAGTGAATTACTCGAACGCTTCAAAGACGCCGACGAACACCGAGTCCGTCTCTACGTCGCTTCCGTCCTCATGAACGAAGCAGTGATGAAGACTTTGGAAAGTAAGTAATCAGTCAAATTTTGACTCAATAAAACAAAGCGGTGGGCCCTTCGGGCCCACCGCTTTGTTTTATTTGTACTTTTGTTATACGATTGAGCTCTGCCCGATTGTTATGATTTGCAGAAAAATTAACTTGATACACAAACATTATGAAAACTGAAAAATACACTGACCAAATACAGGCCCAATTAGTCCCGATGGTTATTGAAAAAACGATTGGTGGTGAACGCGCGTTTGATATTTATTCACGACTGCTTAAAGAGCGAATTATTTTCGTCACGGGTGGAATTGAAGACTATATGGCCAACTTAATTGTAGCTCAACTACTTTTCCTTGAAGCAGACGATCCAAAGAAAGACATTTTCTTGTACATTAACTCGCCAGGCGGAAGCGTTACAGCCGGCCTGTCTATTATTGACACGATGCATCACATCAAGCCGCATGTAGCGACTGTTTGCATGGGAATGGCCGCTTCTATGGGCTCACTGATTCTTTCCCAAGGTGAAAAAGGCAAGCGCTTTATTCTCCCAAACGCTGAGGTAATGATTCACCAACCATCGGGTGGTGCTTACGGCCAAGCCAGTGACATCGACATCACCGCCAAGCACATCCTTCGGACTCGTGACCGTCTAAACAAAATGCTCGCTAAGGCCACCGGCCAAAAACTAACCAAAGTCCAACAAGACGTCGATCGCGACTTCTTTATGGATGCTGAAGAAGCTAAGACGTACGGGATTGTAGATAAGGTGTACGCGTAGAAAAATCCACACTATAAAGAAAAAGAGAGACTCTTAAGTCTCTCTTTTTCGATACCAATTTACAAACCGCTCTTTCTCTAGTACAGT
>JBEDID010000049.1:0-7413 GCA_041173745.1 Candidatus Parcubacteria bacterium
GTACGACCGATGCGGTGTACGTAATCTTCGAAAGTGTTTGGCAGATCGTAGTTGATAACGTGTGAGACCTTGTCGACGTGGATACCACGAGCAGCAACGTCAGTCGCTACCAACACTCGAGCATTACCGCTCTTGAAAGCACTAAGTGCGCGTTGACGTTGGCCGTGACTCTTGTTGCCGTGAATCGATTCAGCCTTTACTCCTTTGTGACTAAGTTCCATCGAAAGTTTTTCAACACTGTGCTTCATTGAACCGAAAATAATCACTCGAGTAAATTCTGGCTTTGCCAACAGAGCAAGTAGAGTGTCGAACTTGTGAGCATGCTCGTAAGTTACAACGTCTTGCACAATACTGTTAGTTACGTCCTTCTTTTTCACTGAAATAGTGATAGGGGAACGCATAAAGTCATTTACTAGACGTTCTGCTTCGGCAGTCATAGTAGCTGAGAAGAAAAGAGTCTGTCGGTTTTTAGTAACGCCACTGAGAATTTCTCGCATGTCGTTAATGAATCCCATATCAAGCATTCGGTCAGCTTCATCGAGAACGATGTTGGTAATTCTTTCGGTTCGCAAGTTACCACGGTCAATCAAGTCGAGAATACGACCCGGTGTACCAATGATAAAGTGATTGTTACGCTTCAGCGCGCGGATTTGAGGCTGGATACTTGTTCCGCCAACACATGAGGTAGCGTACATTTGGAAACTGCCGCCAAGTTTACGAAACTCTGCTTCAATTTGAAGGGCGAGTTCTCGTGTGGGAGTAAGAATCAAAGTTGTTTGATTCTTTTCTACTAAAGTTTTTTGGATAAGAGGCAAGAGGAAAGCGGCTGTTTTACCAGTACCAGTTTCTGCAATTCCGATAATATCCTTGCCTTCCATAATTAATGGAATAGCTTGGTCTTGAATTGGTGAAGGAATAGTAATTCCTTGGCCAAGGACAGTCTTTACAATGTCAGGGTGAAAACCAAAATCAGCGAACGTATGTTCAGAAACATAAGTATCTACTTCTTCGGCTACAGCCGGATTCTTGTTGATAAATTGTGAAGGGTTGAAGGTTGGTTGCTTGCGACTTCCGCCGCGACCACCTCCGCCGCCGCCACGTTGTGGACGACCGCCTCCGCCGCCAAAGCGACTACCTCCACCTGATGATGGACGTTGATTACGACTAGAAGATTGGCCAGCGTTACCTGAACCAGAATAAGGACGGCGTCCAGATTGAGGACGTCGTGATGTTTGAATTGGCATCTAAATTTGTGTAGTTAATGGAGATCGTTAGTCCTCCGGGGCGTGTGCAGGTAATAAATAAGTTTCAGAAATCCTGACTAAAGAGGCAGACATCTGCGGCCAATGTGCCCCACACGAGTTACATAAGCTCATACATAGTAATACATTTTAAGTTTTTGTCAATCATTGAGTAATTTAGTTGGTTAAGTTTAGCCGTGTTTTGTCATAGTCATTGACTATTTTGAAGCTTGAGAGTAACTTGTTTAGTGGAATAAGTTGTTTAGATTATTCCTGAATTTTAACTTAAATTACAGGAGGGCATAGTGATGCCTAAACAAAAAACGCTAGTTATTGTAAAACCCGATGGTGTAATGAACGGTTATATTGGTGCAATTAAAGCAGTGTACTTAAAAGCCGGTCTAGAGATAATCGATCAATACAGCCTTGTTTTTAAACTAGAACAGGCGTCAGAGTTCTATAACGAACATCGCGGTAGGACATTTTTTTCTGGTTTGATTCTCGCTATGTCGAGTGGGCCCTGTGAGGTAATGATTTTAGAAGGTGAAAATGCAATTGAAATTGTTCGCGAACTAAATGGTGCAACTAAACCAGACCAGGCTTTGCCCGGAACGATTCGGAAAGAATTTCCCAGTGCTGGCGGACCCTTTAATGTGGTGCATGCGTCGGATAGCAAAACTGCTTATGCCCGTGAATTTAAAATTGTTGCTACGATTGTGGCTAAACAAGAATCGATTATGGCTTAGTCATAATTCTGTTTACTGACCCAGTGCCTTGAATAGTTAAATATTCAAGGCACTTTTTTATTTTATAATTGTCGTCTTTGTAGAGTATAATATGTGCATTATGACAATGACATTACAGGCTGATTATATGCGAGCCTTTAAAGACGCTGATATTCGCGGAATTTATCCGACTGAAATAGATGAAGAATTAGCTTACTTAATTGCCCGAGCTTTTGTAGAAGAATTTAAATACTCTAAAATTATTGTAGCGCGCGATATGCGTTTATCGACTCAAGTGCTTTATGAAGCCTTTCTGAAAGGCGCGACAGACTCTGGGGCGACGGTAGTAGATATTGGAATGGTACACACACCAGCTTTGTATTTTGCTTCGGGTTCAATGAATTTGCCTGGGGTAATGATTACTGCCTCACACAGTCCAAAACAATATAATGGTTTTAAGTTAGTGCATGCGGGCGCTATACCTCTTACTGAAAAAGCTGGTTTAGGAAAAATCCGGAACAGGATTGAAAAAGGAAAATTTATTGATGCTGAAAAATCAGGAAAAATAAATGGAAAAGAAATTCTAAAAGCTTACCAACGTTTTGTATTCAAAAACTATAAGGCAAAAAAACTAGCAGGTATTAAAATCGTGGCTGATGTTGGAAATGGAATGGCAAGTGTATTGATGCCATTACTCCAAGAAAAGTTACCAATTCAATTTGATGTTTTGTTTCCGGAATTGGACGGTTCATTTCCGAATCGAGAATCAGATCCAACTTTGCATGTTAATCAAAATCCATTACGAGAACAGTTGGAAAAAAAGACTTATGATTTTGGAATTGCCTTTGATGGTGATTCCGACCGCGTGGCTTTTTTGGACGAAGTTGGACACTACATTAATAGTGCCGTAATTGGTGCACTCATTGCTGAAAGGATGTTGGCAAAAGAACCGAAAGCTAAAATCGGTTATACATCGCTCACAAGTCGTTCGTATGAAGAATCAATTCTAAGGGCTGGTGGTAAGCCGGTTTTGATGCGAGTTGGACATGCTTTTATAAAAGCTGATATGCGCAAGAAAGATGTTTTATTTGCTTGTGAACATTCTGGTCACTTTTATTTTAAAAACTACTTTTATACTGACTCGGTAACTCTAACTTTGTTGGCAGTGCTTGATGCTTATTCCGAAGCTGAAGCTAAGGGTATGAAATTCAGTGAAATGATGGCGCCGTATTTAAAGTACGAGCAAACTGAAGATGTTATTGTCGCAGTGAAAGATAAAGAACTGGCTTTAGAAAAAACTGAAGCGTACATACTGTCGCTTAATCCTGTAAGTTCAAAACAGTTTGATGGTCTGATGGTTGACTTTGGTGAAGTCTGGGGTGCAGTTAAAATCAGTGTGACCGAGTTTGCGCTTAAACTTATGTTCGAATCGACCGACCGAAAAAAAGCGCAAGCGATGCAGAATAAAATAGTGAAGTTTATTAAATCTATCGCAAAAGACTCGCGCGAATAGAAAAACGTGATAGGATGCGCATATTATGAAAGCTGAGATTGAATATATATTTGGCAAACACGCGGTGCGTGAGGTACTAAAAGAGCGTCCTGATGTGGTGGTGGAAGTACACGCGTCAGCGGATTTTTCTGATGAGGCGATACTTGATTTGGTTGATTTACACAAATTTAAAATCAAGGTGCTAAATTTGAAAAATCCACCCCGTGGTATTTCAACTAAAGCTGCTCATCAAGGGATTGTGGCTGGGATTCTGCCCAGTAAGTTAACTATTTCCTATAAAGCTTTTAAGGCGACTTTGGTAAATAATCCCAAAACGGCTTTGTTGGTGTTGGGTGAAGTGCAAGATCCACACAATGTTGGCGCGGTGATTCGTTCCGCGGCTGCTTTTGGTTTGGCAGGGGTTTTGATTCCACCTCACAACCAAGCTCCGGTTACCGGTACGGTTGTAAAAGTGTCAGCCGGAATGGCCTTCCGAATTCCTTTAGTGACGATACCAAATGTAAATACAGTTTTGCGGGATTTACAAGCTGATGGTTACTGGGTATATGGACTCGAAGGAGAAGGAACAACTTCAACTGTGACGGAAATCTTTACTCGCCCGTCAGTGTTTGTATTAGGAAATGAAGGGGCCGGTTTACGCGAAAAGACAAAAGAACAGTGTGATGAACTAATTTCTGTCCCGATTCATCCACGCTGCGAGTCACTAAATGCTGCTGCTGCGACCGCTATTGTGCTCGCTAGTTGGAGTGCTCAACACCCTGAGGCTTTGTCTTAGTTACTAAGCTAGTGTAATATATTGGGCATAACGTTGCTCACTCCTTTTTTTGTGGCTGCGGAATCAATTTTAGTAAATGGAAATTATAGAAAATATAGTATGAGTGAAAATGAATTAAATCAGTCGGAAACTACCGCTGCTGAAACAGTAACGGCAGTATCTAAAAAGTCACCAGTTGGAAAATATATAGCAGCACTACTAATAGTAGCGGTTATTGTTCTTGGTGTTTTGTATTTATTAGAAAAAGAAGGTCGCTCATCCACTAAACTATTCACTTCGATAATCGAAAACTCTGCCGTGGTTGTGGTTAATGGTGAAAAGATTACCAAAAAAGAACTCGACGCCAGTGTCGTGCAATTTGTACAAATGGCAATTGCACAAGGAGTTGATACTACAAACCCAGATGCTCAAGCTCAAATACATTCTCAGGCATTAGATGTACTTATTAATACAGAGTTGCTAAAGCAATCTGCTACTGAGAAAGGAATCTCTGTGACTGATCAAGAAGTGGCTGATCGGCTTGAGTCTATTAAGACAGATATCGGTGGAGAGGATGTTTTGGCTGAGCGTATGGCCACATTAGGAATTGATGAAGTTCGTCTACAGCAGGACATAAAGGATGAATTGTTGATACAGAAATTGTTGGACACAGTATTCGCTGAAAAATCCACTGAAGTTTCTGATGAAGAAATTACTGCTATGTACGCTGATGCTGGTGGTGTTGAAGCTGGTTTGCCGCCACTAGAAGAAGTGCGTGAACAAATTGTGTCACAAATTAAATCATCGAAAGAACAAGTCATTGTTGATGAATATATTGCTGAGCTGAAAGGAACAGCAAAGATTGATATGAAAGAATCTGAAGAGAAAACACCGGAGGTGCAATTACCTGAAGTACAAGTACCAGATGTTCAGGCACCTGAAGAAAATGGAGGTGAGATTAAAGAGTAACGGATTAAATGAAAGTATAAAAACGGGCGGCCTGCGGGCCGCCCGTTTTTATACACCCTCACAAAAATTTTAACTACTTACTTGCTATACTGATAACACATGCCTAAAAAAGAAGTCGATTTTGTACACCTATTAACCTACAGTCCTAATGCGCGTCTAGAAAACCTCCGCTCCATGGGTGTAGCAGAACGCAGTGCAGCCTTCCAAAAGTTGTCACCATATATTCAACAGTCCTTATTAAAGCAACTGAAATTACACGAAGTAGTGGAGTTGCTTGATCATATGGATATGCAGCACGCGCGGCGTATTCTGACTCGAGTCCAAAATAGTAAATATCGAGAAACTATAGTGACGCGTCTCAAGGGTGAAGTGAGAGAAAAAATCGATTATTTTTTACGCTTTCATCCAAAAGCTACTTTGGCTTTAATCAATTTTAATTATTTATTTTTAGAAGATACTCTGACGATAAAAGAGGCGGCGGAATTAATCGGTGAACATTACGAAGAGACTGCTCGTTACCCAGAAGTATTAGTCCATAAAAATGGAAAACTAATTGGTGAAGTTCCATTATCAAGTATTGTGAAAGAAAGAAATACCAGCTCGCTTAAAAAACATGTATTGCCACTTCAGACAATCACTTATCAAGCAGATGTACACGATGTGATTGAGACCTTGGTGAGTACAAATAGTAAGAAGGTGATTGTGCTTGACCACGATTCAAGTGTGTTGGGGATTATTTATGCTGACGCCGCGAGACTGTTGTTTGGTGATCTGCCTGCAGTGTCGCTCTATGATTTTGCTGGCGTTGATAATAGTGAGAGGCCATTCGACAGTGTGGGAATGAAAGTTCAAAATCGCTATAAATGGTTAATTCTTAACTTAGCAACTTGTTTCTTGGCCGGGTCAGTAGTTATGTCTTTTCAAGGTACGTTGGATTCACTTACAATCTTGTCGGTTTATATTCCGATTATCGCCGGTATGGGCGGGAATGCGGCTACGCAATCTTTTGCCATTATGGTGCGCGGTATTACGCTTGGAACTATATCCATGGAAAATGCCGGTCCAGCTATCTGGAAAGAATTTTGGGCCGGTGTTATCAATGGTTTGATTATCGGTTCGCTCGTAACATTAGTTTCTTGGGTCTGGAGTGGAGAACCTATGCTCGGTGTGGTAGTAGGATTGGCTTTGATTGGGGCTCATATGATTGCGGCTATTGCTGGCAGTACTATTCCTTTGATAATGAAAAAGTTCGGTAAAGACCCAGCGGCCACGTCTACTATTTTTATTACTACCGCCACTGATGTGGGTGGTATTTTTCTCCTTCTTGGGTTGGCTACTGTCATTTTACTTTAAGATGGTATAATACTTTTTATGAAAATTGCAGAACGAATTGTAATGGTCTTGTTGGTAGTTTGTTTTGTGAGTGGAGCCGCTTGGATATATTTTTCCGTTCAGGTAAAACAGCAAGCCATTCATGACTCTGTCGCTCGCGGAGATTTTGAAATACCAATTGCAACAACTTCACCAGAAGTTTTGCCGGAAGATTGGCAGACAATTTATCCTAATGTTGTTCCATTAACAATCGGTGGTGTACCGGTGTTGGCTTCGGTGGCAGAAAGTTTGGGTGACCGAATTAAAGGTTTGTCCGACACACCATTTTTGCCCGACAATGTTGTGAAATTATTTGTCTTTAGTTCAGCTGGACCGCAGTCAATTTGGATGAAGGATATGAACTATGCTTTAGATATTATCTGGATAGCTAAAGAGGGTAAGATTGTACATATTGAAGAAAATGTTTCACCAGATTCTTATCCTGAATCTTTCTCGTCACCAAAACCAGCTTGGTATGTAGTAGAGGTGAGCGCAGGTTTTGTGGCTGCTAATGGAATTACTCTTGGTGAAGAAGTTGTGCTACCTAGTGCAGGAGAGTAGTTGCAGATTTATCAAATTATTGCATAATGGTTAGGCATGATGATCGCCTCGTATTTATACGGGGAGGAAAGTCCGGACACGCCCAAGTGTAAGCTTGGAGTATGGTAGCGGGTAACGCCCGTCAAATAGCAATATTAGAGGTGCGAGCAGAGACGCCTCGAGCGAAAGCAGAAGGATTCCTGTTTACAGGAATAGTCAGATTGGTAACAATTTGAGTGAAACGGCTAAATCCTTACCAGCGTGCAAGGCCGCGCCTCGTCGCCTCAAAATCCCTTCGGG
>JBEDID010000050.1:0-7276 GCA_041173745.1 Candidatus Parcubacteria bacterium
TTGGGAATAAAATATTTGTAAATGAGGAGAAGTTAGTGACTGAAGTACCAACTTCTACTGCTTCCACTACAGCCTCAACTACAGAAGAAGTCCTGCAGAATTAAAAGTAGTTGTTAAAACACTTGAAAAAGTTTCAAGAGTAAGTAAAGTAACGTGTATTATGAATTTTTGGCAACAACTACCGAAACCTTTTTTTGTCCTCGCGCCCATGGCGGATGTTACTGATGCGCCATTTCGACGCATGATTGCCAAGCATAGCGCGCACGAACGGCTCGATGGAACGATTGGTGGTCCTGATGTGATGTGGACCGAGTTCGTGGCGGCTGACGGACTCGTGCGAGCGACAGAGGAAGGAAAAAAGAAACTAATGGCCGACCTTATATATAGTGAAGAAGAGCGGCCGATTGTGGCTCAGCTATTCACTAGTAATCCTGAACATATGGAGTACGCGGCTAATTTGTGCCGTGAATTGGGTTTTGATGGAGTCGATATTAATATGGGTTGTCCAGACAAATCGATTGAGAAACAAGGTTGTGGTTCTGCCATGATAAAGAATCCCGACAGGGCAGCGGAGATTATTAGAGCGGCTAAACGGGGGGCTAAAGGAATTCCTGTTAGTGTAAAAACTCGCTTGGGCTATAACCGCGACCAGCTTGAAGAGTGGTTGCCTGCTATTTTAGCCGAAGCTCCAGCCATGGTGACGCTACATGCGCGGACACGCAAGGAAATGAGTAAAGTACCTGCGCGGTGGGAACGAATCGCTCGGGCAGTGGAGATTCGTAATGAATTGGGTTCTGAGACGCTGATTGTTGGTAATGGTGATGCGGAGTCCGTGGCAGACGCGCGCCGGAAAGCTCTGCTTTCCGGCGCCGACGGCGTCATGCTCGGGCGCGCTATCTTCGGCAACCCGTGGCTTTTCCATCCCGAAAAGGACGCTTCAAATGTATCTCTCGAAGAGCGTATGCAAGTCATGATTGAGCATACTCGATTGTTTGAAAAGCTACTACCTTTCAAAAACTTTGCCACCATGAAAAAACACTACAAGGCTTATGTTAATACTTTCCCTGGAGCAGGTGAATTACGTGCTGAACTAATGGAGAAAAACACCTCGGATGAAATTGCTGAAGTAGTAGATAGATTTTTACGAAGGTATTAATACAGAGCCATTTAACAATTTCACTTTGGGATATAATAATACTATGGTAAATAAAAATGGTGTTTGTAATTTTGATTTTTGGATCAAAGTAGCTGAAACTAAAGGTTGGAAATATATAGGAACAGAATCAGTTAATAATAATTCAGCACTATTATTTAGTTTTGGTCATTCTCAGTTAATAGTATACAAAATAGAAGGTTACTATAAAGAATTACCTCTTAGTATATTTAATGCTGAATATGTGACAGGACAAGGAGATTATATATCTGAACACACCTTTCCTGTTTTTTCTTTTGAATTACCAATGAACATTCCTCATTTTTATTTAAATAGAACGGATAATTCAGTAAATTTTTTTTCAAATGTTAAATACAAGGTTAGTTTACCAAAAGCCTTTGAAAACAAATTTTCACTTTTTGCACCCAAAGAATATGAATTAGAAGCACTGCAAGTCTTTACACCAGATATTCTTCATCACTTACTTTCAATTGATTGGAATTATGATGTCGAATTAGTCAATAATCGTGTTTTTGTGATAAGAAATAACCAATTAAAATCTATCGAACAATTGGACAAAGAGTTATTGACTGCATATGAATTTGTTAAAAAAATTGAAAATAATACCAGCAGTATGAAATTTACTCCTATTCGTGAAACACCATATTTATTGAACAAAATACATTTTTTAAATCGTGGAGCAAATCCGCTAAAAAGTGGCAATATTGCATACATATTAAGTTTGATTTATGCAACACTAATCGCCCTCATCCTTTTTAGTGCCTTCTATAAGATATTTTTTTAAAATTAAAAATTAACTGTGCACAGTCTCATATGTAAAATATTCAGATACTGATACACTAGTTAAGATGAGTGAGGTATTACACGCGGATATTTTTTTCTTCATTGCAAGTATTGCAACGGTGTTCTTTTGTTTGCTGATTTCGATTGCGCTATATCATGTCATTAAAATCCTGCAGAGCTTACGTGCGATTATCGAACGTATCGAAGCGGGAAGTGAAGTGGTAGCGCAAGACGTAGCAAATGTCCGGGCTTTTATTGCTAGTGGCGGGATAGTTACGCGGGCAGTACAATTTATTATGGGGTCGCGTGGGCGAAGCAAAACTAAGCGGCGCGCACGTACAGATTAATTTATTACAATAGATGTATGGCACAAAAGAAACAAACTGAAATGACATCAGCACAAAAAATTAGTGTTGGAGTAGGACTGACAGCAGCAGCGGTAGCAGCGGCCAGTACATACTTTTTATATGGCAGTAAGAGTGCAGCGAAAAATCGTAAAGCAGTAAAAAGCTGGATGCTTAAAGCCAAAGCTGAAGTACTAGAAAAGCTTGAGGACGCAAAAGAAATGACTCAAGATGATTACGAAAACATGATTAATACCGTAGCAACAGTCTACTCAGAACTCAAGACCGCTTCTCGCGCTGACATCAAGTCTTTTAAAGACGAAATGAAAGATCATTGGAAGGCCATTGAGAAAGTAGCCGCTCCAAAAAAGAAGGTAGCTAAGAAAGCCGCTCCAGCTGCAAAAAAAGTAGCCAAGAAAGTGACCAAAAAGGCAGCAACAGAATAAAAAGTTATACACTGTTTGAACCGACGCGGGGGCGAAGCCCCCGCGTCGGTTCTGTATTTACGGGAAAGAACACTTGCTTTTTTTGTTAATTGTGTAGATTTGTGTTGGCGCTGTTCTTTTAGGCGCTAAATGGTTATTTTAAGATAACTTCGTAAACTTTTGTAGGAGAAGATGTCATGAATATATGGCAAAAGTCTTTAAGTATTACACTTTTAATTTTTAGTGGTTCACTATATGCCGATGTTCCTTGGAGCTCAACATACTGGTGGCATGATTTGACTCAATCTGAGCGAAATCAAGCGATTGTAGATGAAACATATGCCGACTTAAATAAAAATGTTGGTGTTTCTTGTAAAGAATGGGTGAGAAACATTGTCTACAGAGCAACCGAAAGTCACATTATTATTCCACCGAATCGTAGTTCACCTTACGATTATAAATGGGCTAATGACTCGACAGGTCAAGTTGTAGCTATGAGTATGCCGATTAAAGATGTGTCACCTGGGCATATTATCCAAATGAAATTATCCAGTGGCTGGCCACATACTGCTATTGTATTAGCAAAAAGCAGTACGCAAGTGACTTTCATTGAAAGTAATTGGGATAGTACTCCTGATATTAACAGTGATGCCGTAGTTAAAATTAGAACAGTTACATTTAGTAAATTCTACTCTAATCTTAAAAGCCCTGGTTCGTACACTGTGTACTTTGTTCAATAATAATCAAATTTATTGAGGTGTTTGTGGCAGTATAGTTTTTATACTGCCACATTTTAATGTTATAATTTATAATTCATGAATAAAAAAGTCGTTATTTCATTACTAATAATTGGAGGCTGTTTTAGTTTGGCTTTTGTTATTTATGTTTATTTTGATTTGAATGCTGAGAAAGTAAATGATAACTACTCTACTAGCGTCGAAAATTCAAATCCTGAAAATAACTTGGATATAAAAGATATGTATTTTCCTGTTTCCATTATTCAAGAGATAAATGATACAAGTCTAAATGGGAAAGTGTTTGAAGAGATTAATTCAAAAAAGTATATAAATGATAGATTTGGATTTTCATTTTTTATTCCAAATGAAATGAAGTTGTCAAATGAATCGTCGGAATTATGGAGAAGAGATGGTGGTGAAAATTTTATAAAACACTATCTTGGATTTAGTCTCGATTATGATAAGGGGATTGTTTTTAATTCCGAAATGACACCATATGATACTTTGAAAGAATGGGAAGAAACTGATGAAGGTAATTACAGACTATCTAGTGATAACATTGTAGAGCCAGATTATAAAAATATGTTTAATTCTGAAGTTGTCGTGTTCGATACTCAAGAATTCAATACGTACGATATTTTTCTTATAAAAAATGGCGCGCTATATGAAATTAGTGTCAGTGGTTTTACTAAGGAAGAAAGAGAGAAATTTTTGAACAGTATAGAATTTTTTACTCCGGTAAAATAAGCTAAAAAGTTATACCCAGCAGAACCGACGCGGGGGCTTTGCCCCCGCGTCGGTTCTGTATTATATAGCTATGCGTTCGCTTATTTTTGCTGTCATCGGATTGGGACTTATGACCACTCTGGTAAATGCTTCACCAGTCAATCAATCTGCCGCTTTGATTACCTTTGTTACTAATGCAGAACCGGTAATCGAACCGATTGTAATTGAAGCTCCAACTGTAACCGCCAAGGCCTATGGTGTATTTGATATGGAGACAGGGGAGTTGCTCCTTAGTCAAGACGCCAATGAGTCGTTGCCAATTGCTTCAGTCACTAAACTATTCACGGCGGCTGAGTTGTTACGTGAGGAGGATTCACTAGATGAAACTGTCACTATTACAGACAATGATGTAGCTACCGAAGGGCGGTCTGGTAAGCTCGAAATCGGTCAAACCTACAAAGCTCACGAATTACTCTTCCCCTTACTCCTAGAATCTTCTAACGATGCGGCCACCGCCCTAGCGCGCACGATTGCTCCCATCCCGTTGGCCGGAGAAATTCTCTCTGATGGTTCTGGTTTATCGTCACAAAACAAGGCTTCGGTTAGTCAATTGGCTACTGAAGTGAAAAATTTATATATTAGTATGCCGCACCTGTTTGATATCACGACTTTGTCCCAACATGTGGGGGAATATACTGGCTGGGTTAATAATTCACCGGTCAAAGATATGGTTGGATACAAAGGTGGTAAACACGGTTACACCGAAGCGGCCGGCCGAACTCTGGTTGCTATTTTTGCCGAGCCTTCCCTTGATAATCAAGAGTTTGGTTACATTTTACTTGGTAGCGATGATATAAAAGCCGATACTTTGGCTCTACGGGCAGCAGTAGCAAACTCGGTACACTCTAAATAATTTGCTATAATACTGACCATGTCGAATACTGCTGTTTTATATCGCAAATACCGTCCGCAAACTTTTGCCGAGGTCCGCGACCAAGATCATATTGTTACTGTTTTAGAAGGAGCGATTAAGAAGGGGAATATCCCGCATGCGATTCTTTTTTCGGGTACGCGCGGTACGGGTAAAACCACATTGGCGCGAATTTTTGCTAAAGCCATCGGGACGGCCGATATGGACTTGTATGAAATCGATGCGGCTTCCAATCGTGGAATTGATGATATTCGTGAGCTTAAAGAAGCGGTGCACACCATGCCGTACGAATCAGAACGTAAGGTCTATATTATTGATGAAGTACACATGCTCACCAAGGACGCCTTTAACGCTCTCCTTAAGACGCTGGAGGAGCCTCCAGCGCACGTGGTGTTCATTCTCGCTACCACCGAAGAAGATAAAATTCTTGATACGATTCTTTCGCGTTGTCAGGTCTTTAGAATGCGTTCGCCGTCGCGCGCTGTGCTGGCCGAAACCGTCACCGACATCGCCAAACAGGAAGGCTTTACCTTGAGTCCAGACGCGGCTGATCTGATTGCCATTGCAGCGGATGGTTCTTTCCGTGATGCTCTCGGCGTAACCCAAAAAGTCATTATGGCCTCGGGTGACAAAATCGGCAGTGCCGATGAAGTTGCAACCATTATTGGAGCACCTAAAACTGCGACTATGAGTGAGTTGGTGCGAGCGCTTCATTTCAAAGATAAAGCCGCGGCGCTGGAAGCTGTTCAAGTTGCGGTTGCGAGTGGGGTAGATATGAAGTTGTTTGCGCGCGTGCTACTTGAGCATGTGCGAGCGGTGATGTTGCTGCGTAATCTGCCCAATAAAAAAGCGCAGATTTTAAATGCTTTTGGTACCGACATGCAAGCGCAGCTAGAACAATATGCCAGTGGTCCGTCACCACTGAACTCACATTTATTGTTGCGCCTTTTGCACGCAACTGATTTAGTGGCGCGGTCCCCAATTCCTCAAGCGCCGCTCGAAATCGCTATTATAGAAATGTCTGAAAACTAAGTATGGAAATCTACCTAATCCGCCATGGTGAAACAGAAGGTAACGTGGCCCATCGCCATCAAGTTGAAAAAACACAACTCACAACCTTAGGTCGGCAACAAGCCGAAAAAGTCGCTGCCGTGATGAAGGAATATAAGCCAACGCACTTGGTGACTAGTAACTTAGTGCGAGCGATTGAAACCGCTCGGATAATTGGGCAGGAGTGCGACTTGATGCCAGAAACTACCGAGTATTTTATTGAGTTGGCACGACCGAAATTTCTCTATGGTAATTATCATTTTAGCTTACAGTCACTGTGGTTTTATTTTCAGTGGTATATTGGGTTTGGGGTCGGAGCCAAAGAAGGAGAGACTTACGAAATGTTGCTGCAACGTATCAAACTAGCTAAACAATACTTGCAACAATTTCCCGATAATGCGAAAGTGGTGGTGGTGTCGCATTCAGTTTTTATTACCTTGTTCACCGCTCACGTCTGTCACGAAAAAAAGATGTCCTTTTGGCAAGGCGCTAAAGCGTTTTGGAAGGTCTATAAAATGGCTAATACTCAAGTCACCCCAATTTTATTTGATGCTACTGCCAACATAGAAGGAAAGTGTTGCGCTTGGTCGGTCGATAGATGGCTTGAGTCATGATTATAACCCTGATATGAAAACATTAAAATTTGAACCAAAACTGTGCGATTTGATTTTAACCGGAGAAAAGAAAACAACCTGGCGACTGTTCGATGAAAAAGACCTAACTGTTGGGGATGATTTTGAGTTGATTAATTATGAAACCAAGGAAATAATTGGCGTTGGGAGAATCATGCAACTGATGTTAAAAACTTTAGGAACCCTCGATGATGATGATTGGAAAGATCATGAGCGATTTCCTTCACTTGAGGAGATGTATGCAACATATTCCAAATATAGCGGTCAACCTGTTAATCCTGACACGGAAGTAAAAATTATTCATTTTGACTTTATTAGTAAAGTGTAAACAACAGCCTTGATTCTTCCTAGATTTCTGGCAGTATAGTGTCACCAGACAAAAAGGAGAAAATGAAGTGAAGAAGGGGTTTAAGAAGAGTAAGAAGATGGGTGACGTGGGGGGGGGGGGGCCGCCACGCACCCCCCCCCCCCCCC
>JBEDID010000051.1:0-7227 GCA_041173745.1 Candidatus Parcubacteria bacterium
GTGCAATCATGGCGCGTTTTTCGCATCATGGCTGAGTTTGTTCAAGGTTTTGAATTATTACGTAATCACGGCCTAGCCGCCACCTTCTGGGGAAGTGCTAGACTCGAACCTTCTGATCCTTACTACAAGGCAGCCGAAGAATTAGCCGCCAAATTAGCCAAGAAAGGTTTTTCAATTATTTCTGGTGGTGGGCCAGGTATTATGGAAGCTTCTAACGTTGGAGCTTTTAAAGTGGGAGGTAAGTCGGTTGGCCTTAATATCAAATTACCGTTTGAACAAAAACTCAATCCTTATACCACTGAGTCATTAAACTTTGATTTTTTCTTCTCGCGCAAGGTGATGCTTACGTTTGCCTCGGAAGCATACATTTATTTCCCGGGTGGTTTCGGCACATTAGATGAATTTTTTGAAATCGTCACATTAATTCAAACCAAAAAAATTGAAAAAATACCCGTTGTACTTTACGGCAAAGATTTCTGGAATCCACTACTTGAATTTTTTGAAAAAGAGCTAATGAAGAAATTTAAAACCATCAGTGCCGATGATATGGAATTGTTCCATGTTGTTGATAGTGTCGATGAAGCTTTTAAGTACGTTACTAAAAATGTTCGTAAAACTAATGTTAACCAAATCTAATTATGTATTTTTCTTATTTTGACCAAGACACTCTGACCGATAAAGCGATTGCTGGTACCGTCAAAAAACTTAAGTCTTATCGTGAAGAAGTACAAAAGATTCTCGCTGAGAATGATGAAACTCGTCCAGAATATTCTTTAACCCACGCACATAATCCCAGTGTGCACGATACAATTGATGCGCTTAAATTACAGTTCAAAGGTATTCAACATCTTGTATTAGTTGGAATCGGTGGCTCAAACCTTGGGACTGAGGCGGTTCATCAAGTACTCGATACTGGTGGCGTTCAGTTACATTCACTTGACACTGTGTCGGGACACGCGCTGGAAAAACTACTGGCAAAATTAAAGACTGTAAAATCAGTCAAAAAGTTAGCTATTTGTGTCATCAGTAAATCTGGTAATACGACTGAGACTTTGGTAAATGCTGGAGTATTGCTAGAAGCGCTTGAGAGTCAATATCAAAAAGAAATTTATAGTCAGACTATCTTCATTGGTAATCCCGATACTGACTTCATGAAAGCGGGGAAGAAGCTTGGTGTGACAATTGTCCCGATGCCAGAAATTGTTGGCGGTCGTTACTCGGTTGGTGCAGAAGTCGGATTGGTACCATTGGCCTTGCTTGGTCACGATACTGATGCTTACCTGACTGGCATACTTGATGCTACTTCTATTGAATTAGAAACCGTCGTGGCCGAAAATGCCGCTCGAATGCATTTTTACATTTCTAAAAACTTTCGACACTACAACTTTTTTGCCTTCGAACCGCGCCTCGCTACGCTCGGCGCTTGGTACCGTCAACTCTTCGCCGAAAGTATCGGTAAGGAATTAGATCGCGCCGGTAAACCTGTTACTAAAGGATTCCTTCCAACGGTTTCAACTCCCACCGAGTTGCACTCAGTAGGGCAGTTGTATTTAAGTGGTTTTTCTGGAGTTTATACTGACTTTGTAACTTTTGATGACGACACGATTGATTACAAAATTCCTAAAAAAGGCATCGCCAAAACCTTCGGTCGGTTTGGTGTACAAGAGGTAGCGACGGCAATTTATGGTGGAGTCATGGCCGCTTATCAAGAGCGTGGCCTGCCGTATCGTTCCACCATTTTTGACGAGAACTTGCCGTACTCAATGGGATTATTCATGGGCATGCGAATGCTGGAGACGATGTATATCGCTGAACTAATGAACTTGAATGCCTTTGATCAGCCAAACGTTGAATTGTATAAAATTAAAACTCACGACATTCTTGGCTTATGACATACATCTTATTTGATATCGGCGGAACCAAAACACGAGTCGCTCTCAGTGAAGATTTGTTAAGTTTTGGTAAAGTTGAATCATTTAAAACGCCTGTTAGTTTTGAAGAAGGAATTGAGAAGTTGCTAACTGCCGTCAAAAAATTAACCAAATCTCAACCGGCTGCTTTTGCTGGTGGTGTACGCGGACTCTTGACCGAAAAGAAAACCGGCATTCATAATGACTCAATCCTAAATAAGTGGGCTGGCAAAAATATTGTGACGGCTATTCAAGCCGAGTTCGATGTACCAGTTTATCTTGAAAACGATACTGCACTTGCTGGCCTAGGCGAAGCTATTTTTGGCGCGGGAAGAGATTTGGATATCGTGGTTTACCACTCAGTGAGCACTGGAGTTGGGGGTGTGCGTGTAGTGAATGGAGAAATCGATGAAGCTAGTTCTGGCTTCGAACCCGGACACCAAATTCTCGACATCGACCGCACAGTGCTGGGTGACGACATTGAACCAACTCTTGAAAATTTAGTTTCAGGTACAGCAGTGGGCGAGCGGTTCGGCGTCAAAGCTCAAGATATTCCCCAGAGCGACGTTGTTTGGGATGAATTAGCTGAGTATTTAGCCCAAGGTCTCCACAACACAATTCTCTATTGGTCGCCGGATGTAATCATTCTTGGTGGTGCGATGATTCTCGGTAACCCAGCTATTCCCGTCGATGCAATTCGTAAATACACCGTCGAAACTCTCAACGGCTTCGTCGAAAGCCCGTTCATCACAGCGGCAAAACTCGGCGACGAATCAGGCTTATATGGAGCCATGGCGGTTTTGAAAGGGAAATAATAGATATTTAAGAGTGAGGTTTGTATATTAAAAAACGCCGCACATGTGCGACGTTGTAAAGATTAATGAATTTGTAATTGCACTTCTTCATCAATTATTTCAATTAAGATTGACTCTTCTGCCATTTCTATGTCGGTAGGGTTATTTTCTGTTACTAGGTCATTATTTAACACGTCTGGTATCACCTCATCCATATTTGTAAATAATAGACATTGCTTTTTACTCTCATAGATTACAAAACTTCTACAAGTAGAATCGATCTCAGTAGCTCCTCCTGCTTGACCTAAACTTAAAACGCAGATTATACATAAAAGAACACGCCACATACACACTCCTCAGCTTCATGATTTAATTAAACTTACGGGATAATAACACAACATGTATTTATTTTCTTGTTTACGTATTTAATAAAATTGTGTTATGGTTCACTTCGACACGAAAGCAAGGGCTTCTCGTGCGTTCTTCACAATTTACGAGGTTGTTCGTATGAAAAAGTTAATAAAAGTAGCTATATTAGGTAGTGTTCTTGGGTTGAATGCTTTAGATGTAAATGCTCTGACTGTGTTTTACAAACCCACGCCTTACCCTTTTTTGAAAAAAGATGGCACTTCTATGCCGCAAGACATAAAAATAGTCCACACGTGGCAAGGGTGGTTTGGAAGTTTCTACAATAAGACTCTTGTGCAAAATGACTTTATTCAGATTGGGGGATGGGGTGATGCTTATTATTCTCTAATGAGATTTGATCTCGATGGTCTTCCATCTGCTGTTGATGCAGTTTATCTTTATCTGTATGCATTACCGTCTGGATCAGCAAATCCATCACAAATGTCGATGTACAAGATTACTTCTGCTTGGGATCCTTCAACAGTTGGGGCAAATAATTTTCCTTCTAATCTAGGAGGTTTCGCTTGGAGTGTGTCATCATCAGTAAATAACTACAGGTTCTACTCTCTTAAAACATGGTATGACGGTTGGAAAGCGGGAACATATCCAAATTATGGTATGATTCTCGTTCCCTACAACAATGATGGAACACAGCGATTTGACAAATTTGTATCTACTCGATCAACAGATGCGTCGCATCGTCCCTTTTTAGCTTTATCTTTCGTGCCGTCGCTAACTTTAAAGATGCCATTTGCTGGTGGTTCTTGGCAAGTGACGACTGAAGTTGGTGGTTATGATTGCTTGGGTGTACAACCTTACTGGCCTGATATCTACCATCAAGGTAGCAATTACTTCTCTATCGATTTTGGTGGAGCAGAAGGTTCTTCTATTTTAGCGGCTGGTAGCGGTAAGGTTATTGAAACTGGGGGCTCCATAGATGGACCTAATGGTTACTTTATTACGATTGACCATGATGGTGATGGTAAAAATACCACTGGTTTTCAAACCAAGTATTTACATTTGCAAGGTTTGCCTGCAAAGAAAGATGGTACCTTGCTTGCAACCAATGATTATGTCGTTATGGGTGATCAAATTGGAAAAATGGGTAAAACGGGTGCATCAACAACTGGCACTCATCTCCATTTTGGTGTTAAATACCAAAATTCTGGAAGCTTGTCTTCAAATCAACTGGCCAAGGTTGTCATGGATGGGAAACTGCTTAAAAGTTATCAAACTGAGTGCAGTTTGAACACTAAAGGGGTGCCTTTATCACTATCACCATCTGCTACTTATACTTCTACTAACTATTCTACTGGTAAGTAGGTCTGTTCCTCAACAAGTTCTTTTTCTAGCGCAGGGTATTTATTCCTGCGCTTTTTTATAATCTATGGTATAAATTACGCTATGAATAACACTAAAACAAAACTAATCATTGCCGGACTGGGAGCATTATTGTTTATATTTGTTTTATATGGAATTGTAGACAATGGTAATGGCTCGACTGAAATTATCAGTCCTTATTCTTCGAGTACGGCGCAGACAAACCTTCTCCATGGGGACGTGGTATTTATGCCAGATGAAGAAGAAATAATAGATATAGGAGATGTCCTTACTCACCAACCGATAAATGATGCAGTCCCAGAGCTGACTGAGTACAAAAATACTAAGTATCACTATTCTCTCATGTACCCTAGTTATGATAGCGTAAGTATAAACAATAAAATGTATGAGATGGAAGAAGGTGATGTGATCGAATCAGACCATATCCTTGTAGCCATTGGTAAATACGGTTTTGTCACTGTTGACTATGTCGGCGACATTACTGCAACTACTGACGCTAATGATCAAATGAAGCAACTACGAGCTATTGCAGAAACAAAACGTACAGAACGAATAAATGCTAAAAGACCTGATTCTACAATAGAGTTCACTCGTACTGTTGGTGACATCGAAAAGATTATGTTTGCTGGAGTTGAAGGGTATGGATTTTCGGTTCGAGAGCAGACACTGTGGGAAGAGGATGTAGATGTTCCTGCCAGATATATCGATCGATCGATTCCATATATTTTAGTTGAACATAAAGCAAAGGTTATTATAATAACCCATTCTCTTTCAGATGGTGATGTTAGTGTGTCTGATGTACTTAACTCTTTTAAGTTCACAGAATAAAACTTAATTTCTCTGATTCAAGTTGATCAATTTGAGTTTTTCTGGTTTAATATAATGAAAGCCAATCACTTAATTTTTGATTAATAAAGTTTCAGCTTCCTGCCAGATGGCCAGTGCAAACTAAAACTACATTGAATGAATGACCCCGAAAGTCGATCCTTGGTAGACTAAATTTATACCTCTAACATACAAGTGTTTAGATAGTTTTTTTGCGTATTTATACGTTACAATATAAATATGATTTGGATACAAAACAACTGGTTCAAAATTGGAGTTCTTGTTTTACTAGCAATAGGTATTTTCCTCTGGTTAAATCTTCAGGAAGTAAGGGGTATAAGTGATGACGTAGTATTAAAATCAGTGTCAAATAAAGATTTAGTAGGCTCTGTTAAGGATACTTACGAAAATTCTACTAATTTACCCTCTCACAACACTGTTTGTTTACCTAAAAGTAAGTATTTATGTTCAGAAGATGGTTGTACAGAAAGTGAAATTAATGTTTTTGTTCTTATTAGTGGAGATTCATCAAATATAACACTGTCTAGATGTGATGACAGTCCATGTGATACATACTCTGTTCAATCAGATGATTCTGGTCAATTTAAAATATTACAACCAGAACCCAAAAATGGCATGCTATTTAAAATGTCCTATCTTGACCTTTCTTACACAGAGATTATAACCTCGGGAACTTCTTCATATATCACTTTTGGTAAGTGTAAATTTTTAAATTAATATGGGATATAAAGAGGAAAGAGAATGTTGGATTCTTCAAAATTTTTGTACTGCTCTTAATAATTTTGATTCGCAACTCAGAACTTTCGAGTGTGGGGAAAAGGGTTCTGATGATGGTAGATTAATATTGAGCGGTAACGAAATACCGGTGCAAATAGTTACGTCTGCAGGTGTGTTACTTAAAGAGACCAGCCGTGTAAATAAGATATTTAATGAAACGAAGTTGGCAGAAGTAGGTTTATGGAATGTAGATCCAGTTAAGTGGATTAAAGGTGCTCTTAAAATAAAAGTGGATAAAAATTATACAGACAAAGCAGAACTTACTATTTTGATTGAGTTTAATGGCTTGGAATCTGTTAATCTTGAGTATCTATTAAGAGAACTTAGTGACATCGAAACAATTAATCATGTAAAACAGTTTAAGGAGGTTTACATAATTAGTCCTGCTAGCGATGGTTATTTTATAACAAAAGATACTAAAACTCCGACTCTTTTAAAAATATAACCATCATTTACAGAGTACCGACCTCTGAGTAATTTCTAGCATTTCATACTCGGTGACGAATCTGGCTTATATGGTGCCATGGCGGTTCTTAAGGGGAAATAACAATCATACTTTAAAAAGTTGTAAAGTATTGACCTAAATACTAAACTATGTCATAATAATAAAAATCCGTAATTCGTGCTATAGTTTTTCGGTTATCGGTGGCGCAACGTTGTATTGACCTCGAAAGAGCGTCTCCATCGTACGGCCCTTGTCCTCACCGATATTTGTCAGTTAAGACTTTTGGCTTATTATATCGACTGTGATTCTAGCGCTGTTTACAGCCTCAACGGTTTCGGCCGTGAATGTCCCAGAGACAGCGTACGGACACATTGTCAGAGCAGAGAGTCAGATGGCAGTGGCGCGCGAAGTTGCGCCCACTTCCGACACTGAAGCAGCTGTTCGATTATACTTTCAGGATATTCCTGTGATGATCAAAGTTGCTAAGTGTGAATCTGGCTACGTGCACCAGTTAGCAGATGGATCAATTCTTCACGGAAGAGTCGATTCAGCTGATACAGGGGTAATGCAAATTAATTTACGTTACCATGGTGCTGCTGCTGCTGCGATGAAGCTTGACCTTGATAATCTTCACGACAATATGGCGTATGCCCGGCATCTCTATGAGACGCAAGGTACTCGTCCGTGGAGTGCATCTATGTCGTGT
>JBEDID010000052.1:0-7193 GCA_041173745.1 Candidatus Parcubacteria bacterium
GCTGAAGACGCAGTTGACTCAAAAGCAGTGGTTATCTTCAAAAAAGGACATCTACTTTCACGTCGTGATGCTATGGCTGTAGAAGAAACAACTTGTGAATCAGTAGCTGTGCGTTCACCAATGACTTGTAAAACATTGCGAGGCGTATGTCAGCAATGTTACGGAATTGACCTTACAACTAATGCTTTAGTCGATATTGGTGAAGCAGTTGGAACGGTAGCTGCCCAAGCAATTGGAGAGCCAGGTACACAGCTTACAATGAACACTAAGCATGCCGGAGGAGCGGCGTCAGTGGGAGGAGACGTGACTCAAGGTTTGCCCCGAGTAGAAGAAGTCTTTGAAAAACGACAGCCAAAAATACCAGCTATTATTTCCAAATACCATGGATTAATTACTGATATTCGAACTGAAGGACGTGAGAAAATTATCGTTGTAACTCCAGACATGACCGCCGAAGGAGCACCAAAGAAGCCTGATAACGTTGAGTACGAAGTGCATTATCGACGAATGGTGACTGTCTCAAAGGGAGAAGTGACTGTTCCTGGTCAATTCTTGACTGACGGTTCTGCCCTACTACCAGAATTATTCAAATTTGGTGGCCAAGAAGCGACGCAAGAGTACATCATTTCTGAAGTAAACAAGATTTATGAACTTCAGGGTGTGACCATTTCTCGTAAGCATATCGAATTGATTGTGAAGCAGATGATGTCACGAGTGAAAATTACTATCCGTGGTGACAGTCAGTTTACAATTGGTGAAGTAGTGGAAGAATGGATGTTAGTAAATGCTAACAATATTCTAAAAGAAGAAGGCAAGGTTCCTGCAAAGGGTGACCGTTTGATTCTCGGTATTACCGAAACATCACTCACTCGAAAGAGTTTCCTATCGGCTGCTTCATTCCAAAACACGACTCGCGTGCTCATCAATGCGGCTGTAAAGGGAAGTCATGACAATCTCGCTGGCCTAATGGAAAACGTTATCATTGGAAAATTAATTCCAGCTGGTTCAGGATTCAAGGGTAGTCAGAAGTATGACATGATTGAAGCAATGCAGAACAAGAAGTAAAGATAAATGCTTATAAATTTTTGAAGACAAAACAGTCGGCCTTACAGGCCGACTGTTTTTGTGTACTTCTGGTAACTGAAACCACTCACTTGGTAGTTTTTGTATAATAAACCGCCAAACCAATAAAATAATTGGTCGGCGGTTCTTTTAAAGAAAATTAACTATATGTCAATTATCCTGTCCTTCTTATTTGTATGTTTGATAATGGACAAACTTGCGTGGTTTGATCCAGGGTTGAAATGCAAAGTTTCACTAGTGGTTGATGTAACTAGGTCTTGTTGGTTATATTTACCAACGATGACTATTACTTCAAGTTCAGGCGTAACTGACTCACTCATGAGCCCTCTGGTAATTGTCAAAGTGTTGTTGGGAATCTCATCATCTAGGACAGCGTTTGTTGTAAATTTACTACAAAGATTATCATTGTATTTATCTTCAAGCGTGATAGCTTCGTTGCTTTTATTTTCAATATCACTAACATTGTAAATTATTCTCAAATCCTCTATTGGAATTTTGGTAACAATTGCGGAAGGTATGCAAAATTTAAACGCTACATCATTTGGTTTGTGTTTATTTTTTACATCCAGATCCACAGTGATTGGTCCTGACACATAAACTATGTAGATCAAAAAAACAAAAGCGAACAAAAAAGCAACTTTCTTCATTATCATTATCATTATTATATCCTCAAAGAACTTACTGCGGGTTAATTTTACCTTGGCTTTATCCAAGGTAAAATTTATACGCTATTTCCTCTCTTAATGCAATAGGGTAGAACGATGATTATGGGTATTTAATAATAGTTGTTAGTTATCAATACTGATAGAAATCAACTTATGTTACAATTTAACCAAGTATGTTATTTGAACACATTGCTCCGATTTTAGCGGCCGCGTTTGTTGGCGGATTGATTGGTATTGAACGTGAGTACCGCGACAAAAGCGCCGGTTTTAGGACAATGATTCTGATTTCAGTCGGCTCGGCTTTGTTTACAATGCTGTCAATGGTCATGGGGGTTGAAGATGGTGAATCATCGCGTATCGCCGCCGCGATTGTGAGTGGAGTTGGTTTCCTCGGCGCCGGCGTTATTTTCAAAGAAGGAGCAACAGTAAATGGTCTCACCACCGCCGCTTCAATTTGGATTGTGTCTTCGCTCGGCATGGCGGCTGGTGTGGGGGAGTATGAGTTGGTTTTTACGGTAACCGCCCTCGTCCTCGGCGTACTTTGGCTCCTACCACCTTTTGAACATTGGCTAGATAAATTATATGAATTTCTTGAATTTCATATCACAATTAAAAATACCGACAAAGCTGAGTCTAAAGTACTCGCTCTAATTACTGACCATAAAGTTAAAGTAGTGCATGTCCGGCGATCAAAAACCCCCAAAGGCGAACGTGTGCTTCACATAAAAGTCAAAACCAGCCTCGGAAATTACAACGAAATCAGCGCCTCCTTAGTAACCGAAAAATCCATCATCGCGTTTGAGGGGTAAAGACTTATGAAAAATATTTTTTTTATCAAACAAACCAGTAATCTTAAGGAACTCAATCTATTTATTAAAATTCCTTTTTATTTACTTTTTGTAACTTTTGTGGGTTGTATTGCATTAAATTATTTTGATTTTTTAAATATATTAGAGAGTTATTATTGGTTTTTTTCGGTTAGTACTATTGGCGCTTTTACGGTCGTGAATGTTGTTGGAAGTAAATATTTACACCAATCATCTAATGATTTAATAGAATTAGGTTATACAAAAAATTTTATTACTGAATATGGTTCTTTATATGATGCAGTTGGAGGTAGTCCTGATGAGTTGAGAAGAGGAATGTTAAGTATTGTTGGTATTATAATTGGACCTTCTTCAGGCTTTGTTCTGGATGTTTTTGATAGATATGGTATGTTCCCATGGCAATTTCTGTTAATGATACTTTGTGGAATTTTATTTTGTTTTCTATATGTAAAGTACATAGATTTTATGTGTAAAAGATTAATTCCTCAGCGCTTCATTTGTTCTGACGAAAGTAGGATTAACTTTAAGAAATATTTTAAAGGTGGTCACAGGCTAGTAGTACTTTATGTTTTATTTTTCTGGACAATTGCACTGGTAGGAATTATTGATAGATTTTACATTGCAACCTAAAAATCCATCATCGCGTTTGATGGGTAAAAACCTTTGTAACCCATTGTTTGTTACAAGGGGCCTTATGTTTAAAAATACCCCGGGCGTGAGCCCATGGGATTTTTATTTTTTTCCAATTAAAATACCATGGTTTAATGGCAAATCGTCATATCTTTGTATTGTTAAAAAACCAGCTTCTTTAAGCCATTTTTCATAATCAAGCCATGAATATAGCATTCCTTCTCCAGTGGCTACAGCTTGAAAATATGGCGACCCTAAAGCAGTGCTTAGTGGACCACTGTCATCATTATTTCCCATCATGTTAAAAATAATAACACTTCCGCCTTTAGGAAGTGTACTGTATGTTTTTTTTAACAAAGCAATATTAGTCTCAGGTGACCAAATAGTTAAAATATGAGAATATAAAACCGCATCAATTTCATGGGGAAATGCGTCATTTAGAAAGTCTCCCTCCCATGTTTTTACACGATCGGACAAACCCTCATGTTCAATATTAGCCTTTGCTATTTGGCAGATTGACTTAGATTCGAATATACTGACATTGATATTGTGGTATTTTTTACATAAAGCAATACCATTGGTGCCGTTTCCACCTCCGGCGTCAACTAAGTGATGAATATTATTAAGCTCCGGTATGTTAAGTAAGTAAGAATTTGCTTGTTTAGACAATGCTTGCATTGCATCTTGAAAAATCTTTTCTTTGAACGTATCAGATGCTAATCTTTCATAAAGCGTATTTCCCTGTCCTGGGAAACGTTGTAATCCAATATTTTTATTTTGTTTAAGTGATTCGACGAAATCAATGAGGCCTTCATAGACAATGTAACGTTGCCATCCTAAAACTTGAACTAATGATTCTGAACTATCACTTACCAGTAGTTTCTCTGTTAATTTTGCATTAGAATATAGCCCATCTTGTTTTTTGATAATGAGTAAGGCTGTTAATCCTGTTAAAAGTATTCTTGTTGGTTGTGGTTCCAGTTTAAGTTTTTTAGCTATATGTTCAAAAGAACTATCTGGTTCTTTTGAAAGCAGATTGTACAGTCCAAGTTCATTTCCAGCCCATAATAATTGAAAAGCTGTGTGACCACCAGCAATTAAAAGTAGTGACTCAATATCTAATTCTTTCATAACATAATCATAACATAAACTGGATACATCAATTTTAGTCACAAATTTAGACGTTTTTCTACTTTCTGTAGAGCCTCTGTTCAATTCAAAATAAAAGTTATACACCATTCACTGTATATGTATGTCCCATAAATAGGTTCTACTGTATTGCTATTATGAATAGTGTAAAAACAATATTTTTTACTAAAAATTGAAGGAGTGTCTGCAGGCCAGTATTAAACGTAAGGGTATAATAATAAAGGCTGCAGTAGAAGTAGTATGGATGCACAGAAAGTTATTGATACGTAGATTTAAAGTAGTGCAACTTAAAAACACCGAAAAAGCCGAAGCAAAAATTATCGCCATCATTGAAACTCATAAGGTAAAAATAATCCAAGTGCGTCGTTCAAAAACACTCAAAGGCGAGCGGGTACTGCACATAAAACTAAAAACCAGCCTCGGAAATTACAACGAAATCAGCGCCTCCTTAGTAACCGAAAAATCCATCATCGCGTTTGAGGGGTAAAAGTCTTATAAATTTTTAATACTGTGCCAATAAGGTTTTTTTCGGGTACAATAGGCGCATGAGTGATGTTGTACAGCAGATAAAAGATAAATTGAGTATTCTCGATGTGGTCTCTCCGTATGTGGAGTTGCATAAGGCGGGGAAGAATTTTAAGGGGAAGTCGCCGTTTGCGGCGGAGAAAACCCCGTCGTTTTATGTGTCGCCCGACCGCGGGATGTATTATTGTTTTTCGACTTCGCAGGGCGGAGATATGTTCAACTTTGTGCAGGCGATGGAAGGGGTAGACTTCAAGGAGTCTTTAAAGATTTTAGCTTTGAAAGCAGGTGTGGAACTCGTGCCAGAAAATCCGCAAAAACGTAGTGAGCGAGAACGGCTATATGCGGCATTGGAAGCAGCGACGGTTTTTTATAGTGAACAGCTTCCACAAGAGCCAGAAGCTGTAGAATATTTGAAGCGGCGCGGGGTGAATGCTGAAACAATCGCCAAGTGGCGGATTGGATTTGCCCCTGGTCCACCCAAATCGGGCTGGCGCGAAGTGAAGGATTATCTGGAGACAGTCGGCTATAAAAAGGACGAATTACTTAAAACTGGATTAATCAAAAACGCTGATAGTGGCAAAGAGCCATTTGATGTATTTCGTGACCGCATCATGTTTCCGCTCTTTGAACCGAATGGAAAAGCAGTGGCTTTTTCGGGACGAATTTTACACCCTGATGAAAAAGCGCCGAAGTACGTCAACTCACCAGAAACTGAACTCTACAAAAAATCCGACTTGCTATACGGCTACGATAAGGCTAAAACGGGGATTCGTAGTCTAGGCTTCTCTTTGATAGTAGAAGGGCAGTTCGACGTCGTAATGTGCCACCAGGCCGGCTACAACAACACTGTGGCGGTGTCTGGGACAGCTCTTACACTACATCATGTGCAGTTGCTCGAACGTTTGTCCGACAAAGTAGTATTAGCTCTCGATGCCGATCGGGCAGGTATCAATGCTATGAAAAAAGCGGCGGCAGTGATGTTGAAGCGCGGGCTAGATGTGAAAGTAGCAGAACTTCCACTCGGTAGTGATCCGGCTGACATCATTAGTGCTAACCCAGCTGAGTTTAAAAAAGTGATTGGTCAATCGGTGCATGTGATTGAATTTTTACTTCATGTCTTACGGCGAGAAGTATTTGATGATCGTGCTTTTAAACTTAAGTCTCGAGAAGAAATTTTACCGTTTATTTTGTTACTACCTAACCGAATTGATCAAGATCATTTTGTCATCAAGGTGGCCGAAGCAATTAAGACAACCAACGAAGCTGTGCGTTATGAACTAGAACATTTACGCGAACAAGCTCATTCTAATCCTCAGACACAGATTCATAATGGAAACATTGCCGAACCGGCTCCGGCCAGCACTGTTCCAGCGGTAAATAATATTTCCTACAAATCTCACATTTTTCTGCTCGCTTCAACTCACGTGGTTGAGGAAAATTTAGCCAAACGACTAATTGATGAAATGGTCAGTATTAAAACAATTGCAGATTTAGTTGAGCCTGCCGAACCAGAGTTATCGGGACTGATTTTTTCGCTAGAACAACAGTTTGCCGAATTGCCAAAATTAGCGGTAATAGAAGAAGTTGTTTCTAAGCTAAATCAACTAAAAACTAGTTTGATTCGCCAAAGACTGACTGAATTTAGATTACAGTTGCAAGAAATGTCAGATAGCAAAGACGACACCAACTTTGAAGAAGTGCTAATAACGGTAACTGAATACGAAAAAATGCTGCGCGAACCACTCTTTGATGCAACCACATTTTTGGACAAAAAGGACTAGACAAATTGCCATTTTTCTGTATAGTTGTGAACATTATGGCTACCAAAAAAGTCGCCAAGAAAGTAGAAAAAAAAGCGGTCAAAAAAACCGTTACATCAATAAAAAAACAGGCCCCGAAAACAAATTCGGTGAAAAAAATTGTGCCTAAAAATAAAGTAGAAGTGAGTAAAGTTGTGGCTAAAAAAACCGCAACAACAAAAGTTGTTGCTGTGGTTAAAAAAGTAGCGACAAAAGAAACAACAAAAGTAGCAACAAAAGAAGCAAAAACGGTTAAAAAAGCGGTGGCAAAAGCTCCGGCTCCTGTCGAAGTTCCTGAAAAGAAAGAACCACCAAGGAAGCTAACTAAGAGTGAAAAAATTCTTGAGCTTAAAGCCGCCGAACTTATGCAGCTTGGTAAAGGGCGTGGCTACGTAACTTATGATGAGTTATTGCGCGCGTTTCCAGAGATTGAAAAAGACATTGATTTCCTAGATCGTCTCTACGGAAGGTTTAGTGTAGCTGGTATCGATGTGTTGCAAAGCGGCGGTCTACTA
>JBEDID010000053.1:0-7095 GCA_041173745.1 Candidatus Parcubacteria bacterium
CGATGAACAGATTACTCAGGCAGAATATTTAATCAATTCCAGACCAAGAAAGAGGTTGGGTGGACTCACTCCGTATGAGTTCTTTTATCAGAAGACGGGTGTTGCGTTAGATTCTTGAAGGTAGCAACTAGCATATTTACTTGAAGTCATATTTGGGTCGTAATATAGACAATTTAGATAGGAGGTAAATTCTCTTTGCAAAACAAAGCTAATAGTGTATTCTGTGGTGGTTGACGGTGGTTGACGTTTGTTTCAGTGAAAAATTCAATATTACGTGAGGCTTTAATGTTTAATCTTACCGCAATCCTTGGACCGGTTTTTTTTCTCGGTGGTCTAGGTTGGATGTTGGATATGCATTTCGATACTGGAAAAAAGTTTCTGTTTGTGGCAATTGCTATTTCATTTGTCTTAACACACGTACTTATGTTCAAGAAGATAATGCGCTTTATGAGGATTTCTAATCAACATATAAAGGAAGCTGATTTTAAAGCCACTCAAGCAAAAGACCTGCAAACCAATACAGACGCTAAGGAATAGTTACATATCAACATGTTTAATACTAAATCAGGACGCTTCACTATTTTATTTATCTGTATTCTGCTGGCGATTTCGACTTATCTTGGGTTAGAAAAAGCGCCAGATGCAGCAGTTACTGTGTTTTTAGCACCGGAAATACTGTTTATGCTTGGTTCTTTTCCGGTCACTAACACTTTCTTTTGGGAAATTATCTTGTCGCTAATTATAATGATTACCGCAATTCGGATTCGCTATACTCTAAAACAACAGCCTGGTACTTTTCAGAATATTGTCGAGCTTTTGATTGAGGGCGGTTCTAACTTTGTGGACACTATCACAAATGATAAAGAAAAAACAAAAAAAATATTTCCATTAGTATTTACAATGTTTTTATTTATTTTAATCACAAACCTTTTTGGATTTCTGCCGGGTGCAGCGGCAGTAAACTATGATGATGTTACTCTCTTTCGGTCAGTGATGGCTGATTACAGCTTCGTGTTGATGATGACACTTGTTATTATTATAATTGCCCACATAGTGGCTGTCGTTACTAATGGACCGTTTGGTTACATAAAGAAATTTATCAATTTTTCCAGTCCACTAAATTTTGCTTTAGGTATTATGGAAATCATAAGTGAGTTTGCTAAAATATTCTCCTTATCATTTCGTCTATTCGGTAACATTTTTGCTGGTGAAGTTTTAGCGGCCGTGATGTTGTTTTTGATGCCGTACTTTCTACCGTTACCGTTTATATTTTTAGGACTTTTGTCTTCAATGATTCAAGCATTTGTATTTTCACTTTTGGCTACTATATTCATCACCATGGCTTCGGAAAAGGCATCTTCCGAAGACCTTGTGTTGACATAGGGTTAAAAGTGAGGATATTAAAAAATTAATTTAAAATTATGGAAGTAGAATCAGTAAGGTTAATTGCGGCAGGTGTAACTATTGCAGTAGGTGCTATTGGGTCAGCTGTTGGTGAAGGTATGATTGCTGCTAAAGCAATGGAAGCAATTGGACGTAATCCAGAAATTCAATCAAAACTCACGCCGTTAATATTTGTAACGATGGCAATTACCGAATCGACAGCTATTTATGCTTTGGTGATTAGTCTCATTATTATATTCGGATAATTCTAATAAACTTGTTTTAAGTGTTTTATGGAATTATTTACAGCCTTAGGTCTTGATATAAGAATTTTAATCGCGCAATTCATCAATTTCGCGGTGTTAGTTTTTGTGCTTTATCGGTTTGCTTATAATCCGGTTTTAGAATTACTGGAAGAACGTAAACGTAAAATTAATCAAAGTGTTGAAGAAGTAGAAGCTTCCCAAAAGCTGCTGCAAAATGCTCAAGCTGAGTCTGATAAAATAATTTTAGATTCAAAAAAAGCAGCCCGAAATATTATTGATGAAGCACAGGCTGTTGCAGAAAAGAGTGCCGCTGCGATTTTGAGTGAAGCAGAAGAAAACACTAAAAAAATGACTGCAGTGGCTCAGAGTAAAATTCAGGCTGAAAAAGACTTGATTATGAGTGATGTTCAAGACGATATGACGAGACTGGTCGTTGATGCGACTGAAAAGTTGATTCAGAAAAGGTACGAAACTGAAGCTGATAAACAGTTCATAAAAACAGTACTTAAAGGAATATAATTGCTGATACATTAGGTATAAAGAAAACCTTTTGTTTAGTCGATTAAAACTTTGTAATATTAATAGCTAACTTTATCTAATCTCTGTTTCATTATGAGTATACGAATAAAACCAAAACAGTACGCCCAGCTTTTGTATGAAATAACAAAAGGAAAAACAGCAGATCAGATACCGCAAATATTATCGGGGTTTGTACGAACTTTGAGAAAAAAACATCACACCAAATATATTCATCAGATAATTAGTTTCTTTAAAAATATTTATAATTCTGAACATAATATTCTTGAAGTTCACGTTGAGAGTGCAGAATTATTGGATGAAGAAAATAACAGAAACATTCAATCTTATATTGAAAAAAACCACCCTGGAAAAGAAATTGTCTTTACGAAAAAAGTTTCACCGCAACTCAAAGGTGGTGTCATGATTAGAGTTGGAGACAAGATGATTGACGGAAGCGTGTTAAAGAATGTTGTAAAATTTCGCCAAACGATGCATGTCAGATAAACCTTTTAGAAAATTAACCGAGTAATTACCATATTATAATTATGAACAAGGACTATATTATTGAGCAACTTAAAAAGCAGATTGAAGGATTTGCGCCGTCAACTTCTGAAGAATCAGTCGGTACTGTTTTGGAAGTTGGTGACGGTGTTGCTCGTGTTTCAGGTTTGTCTGATGCTATGGCTTCGGAAATGGTTGAGTTTCCCAATGGCGATTTAGGAGTAGTTTTAAATCTTGAAGAAGACCAGACCGGTATTATGTTGCTGGGCGACATGACAAAAATTAAAGAAGGTGACGTGGTTAAGTCAACTGGAAAAATTCTGTCTGTCCCCGTCGGTGACAATATGATTGGTCGAGTGGTAGATGCTTTAGGATTTCCTATTGATGGTAAAGGTGATATTAAAACTGATGTTAGATACCCGGTGGAAAAAATTGCTCCCGGCGTTATTACTAGAAAATCTGTACACCAACCTTTGCAGACCGGTATTAAAGCTATCGATGCTTTGATTCCGATTGGACGAGGACAGCGTGAGCTCATCATTGGAGACAGACAGACTGGTAAAACTGCCGTCGCTATCGATACTATCATCAATCAGAAAGGGCAGAACGTAAAATGTATTTATGTTGCGATTGGTCAAAAAGAGTCAAAAGTAGCTCGCATCGTATCAGTTTTGCAAGCAGCCGGAGCGATGGAATACACTACAGTAGTGGTGGCCGGAGTGTCAGCACCAGCAGCGCTTTCATTTATTGCTCCATATACTGGAACAGCGATTGGTGAATTTTTTATGGACAAAGGAGAAGATGTTTTGGTGGTTCATGATGACCTTTCAAAACACGCTGTTGCATACCGACAAATTTCACTTATTTTGAGGCGGTCACCAGGCCGAGAAGCTTACCCGGGCGATGTCTTTTATCTTCACTCTAGATTACTGGAACGAAGTGCTAAGTTAAATGAAGAAAATGGCGGCGGTTCTCTAACTGCTTTGCCAATTATCGAAACTCAAGGTGGTGATGTTAGTGCTTATATTCCAACTAATGTAATTTCAATTACTGATGGTCAGATTTATCTAGAGTCAGACCTATTCTATAAAGGTATTCGACCAGCTTTGAACGTTGGTTTGTCCGTGTCTCGAGTTGGTTCATCCGCTCAAATTAAAGCTATGAAGCAAGTGGCTGGAACTTTGCGATTAGATTTAGCACAGTTCAGAGAGCTGGAAGCTTTTGCTCAATTCGGTTCTGATTTGGATGAAAAAACTAAACAGATGATTGAACGAGGAAAGCGTGGAGTGGAACTTTTAAAGCAAGCTCAGTACGCACCGCTTTCAGTAGAAAACGAAGTCGTTGTTTTGTACGCTCTAACTAGAGGTCACATTGACGATGTTGCAGTTGAGACTTTGGTAGAGTGGGAAAAAGGTCTACATACTTACTTAAATAACGAAGGAAAGTCGGTAATTGAGGCTTTGAAAAAAGATAAAGCTTTGACTCCAGAAGTAGAAGAATTACTGAAGGAACATATCGGTAAATATAAAGAAATCGCAGCCATTAAATAATATTTTTAATTATGGCAACGGCTAAAGAAATTAAACAAAGAATAAAAGGTACTAAAAACACTAGTAAAATTACTGGCGCGATGGAACTGATTTCGGCGGTAAAGATGCGTAAAGCAGTATCTAAAGTAATCGCTATTCGTCCCTATGCTGAAAGCGCATTTCAAGTGCTGGAAAAAGTATCACAAGCAGTGAAGCTTGAAAACATGTCTGTCTTTAAAACCAGAACAGTAAAAAGCGTATTGATTGTAGTGGTGACGTCTAATCGTGGTTTGTGTGGCTCGTTTAATACTCAAGTTATTAAGAAAGTGCGCGATCAGATTAAAAGTCTAGAAAGTACTGATAAAGAAATTAGTAATATTGAGTTTATCTCAATTGGTAAGAAAGGTGACAAAATGTTGCAACGATTTGGAAAAAATATTGTGGCTTCGTATCCCGACATCAGTGCTGATCCAAGAATTGATCTGATTAGTTCAGTCACACGTTTACTTAAAAGTGAATATGACGCTGAAAAATACGACAAAATTATGTTGGTATATACGGACTATGTTTCACCGATGGTTCAAAAGACTCGATCTCGAAGAATCTTGCCTTTGTCATATGGCGCCGTAGAAGATGAATTGGAAGAGATGGACAAGCATCTTCAAGCGAGTTATGTAAATGAAGAAGTGAAGACTGAAAAATTAGCGAAGGTAAAAAGTCTTACTTCTGAATATGTAATTGAGCCAAGTCCAGAGCAGGTTTTAGAGACCTTGATACCGAGACTGTTGGAGATGCAGGTTTATCATGCTTTACTAGAATCAAATGCATCGCAGGAAGCTGCTCGGATGTTGGCGATGAGAAACGCTACGGAAGCAGCAAAAGATATGTTGGCCGAATTTACGTTGACATACAATCAGTTGCGACAAGCTAAGGTGACACAAGAAATTGCCGAGCTTTCAGCCGGAATGGCAGCCGTCGAAGATTAGTTTATAAATATTATTTAGTTATTATGAAAGGTAAAGTTATACAGATTATTGGACCAGTGGTAGATGTCGAATTTGCTGAAGGGACACTACCGGCTATTTATGATTCGTTAGAAATAAAAACTAAAGATGGTGATAAATTAGTGTTAGAAACTCGTCAACACTTGGGAGGCAATCGAGTTCGTGGTGTGGCTATGGGTACAACCGACGGTTTAGCTCGTGGAGTTGAAGTAGTGGCTACTGGTAAGCCGATTCATGTCCCGGTTGGAAAGGAAGTGCTGGGACGAATGTGTAATGTTCTAGGTGAAGTGATTGATGGTAAAGAAGACATAAAGTCTAAAACCAAATGGTCAATTCACCGGGACGCTCCTTCATTTTCTGAACAATCAACTACTACTGATATTTTTGAAACCGGAATCAAATCAGTCGATCTTATTTGTCCTTTTATGAAAGGTGGTAAAGTTGGTTTGTTTGGTGGAGCGGGAGTAGGTAAGACTGTGGTGATTCAGGAGTTGATTCGAAATATTGCTCAAGAACACGGCGGTTATTCTGTGTTCGCGGGAGTAGGGGAAAGAACTCGTGAAGGAAACGATTTATATTTTGAAATGAAAGAATCAGGCGTGCTTGATAAAACTGCCTTGGTTTTTGGTCAGATGAACGAACCACCAGGAGCGCGTCAGCGAGTAGCGCTTTCAGCTTTGACAATGGCGGAATATTTCCGGGACGAAGAAGAGAAGGATGTGTTGCTTTTTGTCGATAATATTTTCCGCTTCACCCAAGCGGGATCAGAAGTATCAGCTTTGCTAGGCCGAATTCCTTCAGCTGTAGGATATCAGCCAACTTTGTCTGAAGAAATGGGACTGTTGCAAGAACGAATCGCCTCGACTCAAAAGGGTTCAATTACTTCTGTTCAAGCAGTTTATGTGCCAGCTGACGACTTGACTGACCCTGCTCCAGCGACTACTTTTGCTCACTTAGACTCGACCGTTGTGTTGTCGCGTTCATTGTCAGAATTAGGTATTTATCCAGCGGTTGATCCACTCGATTCAAACTCAACTATTCTTGACCCAAATGTGGTTGGTGAACGTCACTACAACGTCGCTCGTGGTGTGCAGAAGATTTTGCAACGATACAAAGACTTGCAAGATATTATTGCTATTCTTGGCATGGAAGAATTGACTGAAGATGATAAGGTGTTAGTGGCCAGAGCTAGAAAAGTTCAAAAGTATTTATCACAGCCTTTCTTCGTGGCGGAACAGTTTACTGGCGCTCCGGGTAAGTACGTGCGTCTTGAAGACACTATTACCGGCTTTGAAAAAATCCTCAGTGGAGAGCTTGATGAACTTCCAGAACACGCTTTTTACATGAAAGGTTCGATTGATGAAGTAATTCTAGAAGCTGAAAAAAAGACTAACTAAAATGAAAAAAATAATTTTTAAAATTATTACCCCGGAAAAAATTGTCTTTGAAGGCGAGGTACAAAATGTTACCTTGCCAGTTAAAGAAGGTGAAGTTACTATTTTGCCTGAACATGTCCCTTACATTGCTTCATTGAAGGCGGGGGAAGTGATTATACGTAGTGATTCTGAAGAACCACGCAGGTTGGCTGTCTCAGGTGGCTTCGTTGAATTTCATGATAATACCTTAGTACTTTTGGCTGACACGGCTGAAAATGCTAAAGACTTAGATTTGGAAAGAGCAGAAGAGGCTAAAAAACGAGCGCAAGAACTTAAAAACCAAGCTTCTGAAAATGACGAAGAATACGGACGGTTAGTAGCAATGTTAGAAAAAGAAACTATCAGAGTCCATATTGCCCGAAAGCACGGAATCAGTCACAAGAAAACTATTTTTACTGATAATTAAAAACAGTTAACGTTTCTGTTGAATCTAAATAAAGTTTATCAACTGATGAAT
>JBEDID010000054.1:0-6980 GCA_041173745.1 Candidatus Parcubacteria bacterium
ATTTACGTACAACCAATTTTTTTTTTTTTAAACAACCGGCGGCGCGCGCTTGGGGCGCGCGGCAGTTTTTGCGGGGATTAGTTTTATTCCACCTTTGGCCACTTGGCGACCATCAGAAGATCTTGGTCTTTCATTTTAGCTGGTAAATTTTGCCAGACTGTTTCGGTTACAAACGGCATGAAAGGGTGCAGGAGTTTTAGGGAGGTGGTGAGACACTCATTCAAAACATATTGCCGAGCTAGTTTTGCTGCAGCATCAGCGCCAGTCAGGATTGGTTTTGATTCTTCAAGTATCTTGTCAGCCAACTCATGCCAGATGTAATGATAGGCTTTTTCACCGGCTAGATAGAGGTTGAATCTATCAATCTCATTACTTACTTCTGTTACTACTATTTTTAGGTCAGAAATAATTTCTTGGTCACGAGCACTCAAAGTTGGGGAAGTTGAAAGGTTTGTGTCGATGGTATGAGTGAGCACGAAGCGACTAATGTTCCAGATTTTGTTGGCAAAGTTTTTGTAACCTTTGATTTTATTTTCAGATAAAGGAACATCGTTGCCAGGAGAAGAGCCGATTATTAGTGAAAGGCGAGTAGCATCAGCACCATACTTTGTAATCATATCGAGTGGGTCGATAACATTGCCGAGCGACTTACTCATCTTTTTGCCTTTTTCATCACGCACTAAGCCGTGTAAATAAACATTCTTAAATGGTACTTGGCCAGTGTTGTAGGTACTCATCAAAATCATTCGGGCTACCCAGAAGAAAATAATGTCGTAGCCAGTTTCAAGTACGGTGGTTGGATGGTAGGTCTTAAAGTCATCTGTCTGCTCTGGCCAGCCAAGAGTAGACATGGTCCAAAGTCCAGAAGAAAACCAAGTGTCTAGTGTGTCAGAATCTTGTTCCCAGCCATCGTCAGTTGGAGCAATGGTATCACAATACAGTTCTTCACCTTTTTCCCCTAAGGGATTCTCTCTGCCTTCGGCATTCACCTTATACCAAACTGGAATTCGATGACCATACCAGATTTGGCGGGAAATACACCAATCGTTGAGATTGGTAATCCAGTTGAAATAAACTCGCTTGAATCGTTCGGGAAAAATATCTGTGCCACCGTTTTCGACCGTCGCAATCATCAGTTCTTTAAGAGTCACTTCGTCGCCGGTTTTTAGGCCGGGAATTTCTGAGTGTTTAAGGTTGAATTTTTTATTAACATTAATCCACCATTGTAGTTTTGGCAGCGGTTCAATAATGCCGCCGGTGCGTTCGGCAGTGGCGACATTTTGAGTGATTACTTCTTCTTTCTCAAGCAGATTTTCATTGCGTAACCATTCAACAACCGCTTCGCGAGCGTCGTTTACTTTTAGTCCAGCCAGCCGACCAGAGACAGTCATTTTGGCGTACTCGTTGATTACTTGTGGTCGGCGGGTTATGCCGGCGCGGTCGGCCATGTCCCAGTCGATTTTACTGTGAGCAGGTGTAACACCTAGTGCACCTGTACCAAATTCTGGGTCGACTTCTTTATCAGCTATTACTATTACTTCAATTGGAACATCGCAGAAAGTAAGAGAAAAAGTTTGTCCGATATATTGCTGGTAGCGCTCGTCATCGGGGTGTACTGCCACGGCTGTGTCGCCGACTTTAGTCTCTGGTCGTGAAGTGGAGATGGTGATAGGGAAGTCGCTGCTGTACTTAAATGTATACAGTTTTGATTGGCGTTCTTCGTGAACGATTTCATCATCAGAAATTGTTGTCTGACCTTTAGGGTCCCAGTTAACAATCCGATTACCGCGGTAAATTAGACCGTCGTCGTACATGTTTTTAAAAGCGGTCATTACTGCCTTGTTGCGTTTTTCATCGAGAGTAAAAGCGTAACGTGACCAATCTAAACTCGAACCCATCTTTTTGGTTTGGTTAAGAATTGTTTTTTTACTCTCCTCAGCAAAGGTGTCGACTCGTTTAAGTAATTCTTCCCGACCCAGATCATGACGACTTTTCTTTTCTTCTTTTAGGATTATCTTTTCGACTTTTGATTGGGTGGCGATAGCGGCAGAGTCAGTGCCAGGAATCCAGAGCGTACGTTTGCCATTCATTCGGTTGTAGCGCACGAGAATGTCTTCGATAGCGAGCATGGCCGCGTGACCCATATGGAGCACCCCTGTGACATTTGGTGGGGGAAGCACAATCGAAAATGGCTCTGCATCGGGTGCTGTAATCCCGTCTTTTATACAATTATCTGGATTGAAGTAACCAGAATTATTCCATTTTTCATACAAAGCATCTTCGTGCTCCGCTGGATTGTAAGGCTTTAGAAAAAGCTCGGGAATGTTGGGTTTTGGTGTTGGTTCCATAATAAATATATCGCGCTGTTATTGAGCGATATTATCATGCTTCGAGGTTTAGAAAAAGCCCCAATAAATTGGGGCTTTTGCTATACCTATAAAAATAGTCACAGTTTATCTTTCTGGTCCAAGTTGATTTTAGTGTAAGTAACCAGTTTCCTACAAAGAAGATAAAACTTGCCAACGATTTATTTCGGCTTGTTGGATGGTGCTGAGAGGGAATTCACGGGTGCCTTCACAGGCTAGCTCGTTGATTTTCTTTTGGGTGGTGTAGTAGACAAAGCCGGTGCCATTAGTAAGGTTCCAAGGACTTAAGATGTCGTTTGAATATTGATTCTGGAATGTTTGAACGGCTCGGGCGGTGAGGTTGCCGAAGAAACCGGTGATTGGTAAATTACTGCTCATATGGTTATTGAGGAAGACTTGCAGCTTGGTGACTTCAGCCGAATTGTTTGATTGTCCGACGCGCATATAATCGGTTAGGTACGGAGAGCAAGATGAAGTGCTGATACCGAGAACTTGGCCAGCTGGATCAAGGGCGTGTCTGACAGTGTGCTTTGCTATGGTTGATTCATATGGGGTTTGTTTTTTATCAATTCGGCTACCTTGGAAACCGACCAGCTGGGCAGTGTTTGTATAAACTCCCGGAGAGAATTTATCGTCAAATCGTATAGCGTAAGTAATGGTGATAGTCTCCCAGTTTTTGATTTCGCCTAACGGCCACGACTGAGTGAGCATGTTGTCTCCAGCTTCATTGGTGAGGTTGTCTACCAACAAAGCATCATATAATTGACCACCGCGGTTGAAGAAAGTAACGGTGTAATTAACGATGTCGCCATTTTGAGTGACGCTTTTATCGGCAGTCTTACTAATATCGAAGTGAGCTGGAAAAGTAGTGCTGTTTGAGGCAGAATGACTGCGCTTTACGCCCGCATAAATAGTCGCAATGTCTTGATTGTCGGCATTATTAGCATCGTGTTCTGCGCTGGTGACACGAGCAGTCAAAGGAATAGCGGAAACTACAGAATTGTTAAGTAGTGGCGAGACAACTGCGCGGTAAGTAATTTCTCGAGTTTCTCCCGCTGGAATATCACCGAGGTTCCAGTTGCTGTGGCCGGACGTTTGCCCACTGAAAGAAAGGGCTGAGCCTTCAAACAGACTTTCGAGATTAACTTGGTGAGCTTTTGTGTCACCGTGATTTAAGACTGTGAAGGTGTAATCAACAGCCGAATTGGACATAATCGGCTGATCGACTGATTTAGCGCGTACGCCAAGCCAAAGATCGGGTTGTCCGAAAGCTAAGTTGCCGTTCCAATTGCCATAGATAGTAAAAATCAGATTCATCCAGTTACTGCCGATAATATTGGAGTTAACAATGTTCATAATCGAACTGTCAGCATGAGCATTTCCCGTTTTGATAGTGGCTCCATCTCCGCCAGCTTGGTTGTCGCCAGTCAAAGCAAATACTTGGACATCGTTATTAATTTTAGCTTGATTAGTAGTTGAAATGGTTCCGGCAGAAGTAATTAGTCGGCTGGCCGAGCGGTCGGACACAATCTCGATTCCGCGGTCGGTTTGGCGCCAAGTCATACCATCTGGTAATCCCGAAATAGTTCCAGTCCAATCACCTTGAACCCGAATCAACATAGTGAATGAATTGTTGTCGATTATGTTTTGGTTGATAGTATTTGATGTGTCACTGCTGGCATAAGAGCTACCAGTAGTAATGTTTGTGTTGTTTCCAGCGGCACTATTGTTGCCAGTATCGGCCACTGTGTTAACTGCATTATTTACCGAAGCACTGTTATTTGAGTCGATTGAAGTTGGAGAATTGCTTTGACCACTAGCTAAAAATTTATCAAAAAATGAACTGTTAGGTAAGACAATGTCGCCAGCATAATCACTGAAATTGTTGAACACTAAGAGCAGATAATGAGAATCAATAATGTTGGTATTGGCAACGTTGATGATGTTGGCCGCCGCATAAGCGTCACCAGTAGTGATTGAAGTGTCATTACCAATAGCAGAATTATTTCCAGTATCAGCCACGACCGTCACGGTGTTGTCGATGTTGGCTGTGTTGTTGGTATTACTAGTGAGTTGTGAGCCGCTGCCGCAGGAGCCGGTTGTGCAGTTACTGGTGCTTTGAGCAGTATTAAAATCAGCGTAAATTAAATTAGTGTCGGGGCGTAAGTCAAAGTTTTTTTGTCCAAGGGTGTCGTTGATGAATTTGACTAATCCGTCAGAATTAGTAATGGTTGTGTTTACAACATTGGTGATATCAACATAGGCCACAGCGTCGCCGGTAGTAATGTCGACTTTATTCGCATAAGCACGGTTACTGCCAGTATTAGCGGAGCTAGCGGCGTCATTGGTGGTTGTGGCCGAATTAGTTGTAGAAGCTTCAGCGGTCGGTTCAAATCCAAAAGCGGGAATTGTCATTTCAGTATTGTCAGGTAATAGAGCAGTCGTACTGGCTGTAGAACTAGCCGTAGAATCAGTACTGGTCGCGGCTGTTGAACTAGAGCTGCTGGCTAGAGTATTAATATTTGTGGTGTTTACTTCGTTTTCAATCGTGAGACCAGATACGGCATAGCTGGTTTCAATGGAAGAAGTTCCGGTTGGAATATCTCCAGTTGGAATAATTGGAGATGAGGATGAAGTTAATTCGTCCACAGCCGGAGAATTTACCATCAACTCAGGTTTAGTAGAACTGGCTTCGCTAGCGATAGTTTCTTCCATCGCATAAGCGATGCTAGGAAAAATCGCCTGGAAGAGTAGCGTGCTAATTAAGAAAGTCGATACTAAAGATGTAGTAAAGATGCTAATTTTTGTTGTAGAGAGTGACATACAATTCAATTAAGGCTTGTAAACGTTTTATAAGCATCACCAAGACTGTTCGGTCAGGTTCCACTACAACTGAATCGACATTTGATTCTACTGTAGTGGTGACGGTCGGAGTGGTGACTGTGTGCTTATAGGTGATAGCTTCGCTACTGGTCGAAGTCCAAGACTCAATGGTTTTGCCATTGATCACCGTTTTTACAGAGGCGTGATTTTCTTGTTTTCCTCCAGAACTGTTAGCCGAAACATTTACTGAATTCGTCACGGAAGTTGCAGCGTAGACGAGAGGGGAAATTAAAAAACTAATCATCAACATTAAAACCACAGATAAGCTCATTATTTTTTTAGAGTTAAATAATTTCATATATTATGTGTTTATTTATGCTGCCCTTCGCTCAGACTTTGTCATAAATGACCAAGTCTGAGTGGAAGGAGGGAGAAATTCCCTACCAGTTCCACATCGTAGACGTTACTTATCTTTGAACGTGTACAACACTGCGGTTGACTAGGTTGTCAACTAGGCCATCTGCTGTGGCTACACCACTACGGATAGTCCCACCAGTTGCTCCAGCGCCACCAGTACCACCAGTACCACCAGTGCCACCATTACCACCTTGGTTCCATAGTGTGAACCATTGGTTCCAAGAGTGAGTTCGGGAGCCTTCAGCGTCGCCGCCGTTGCCACCATCGTCACCAGCGCCACCCCGACCGCCGTTTACTGAGTTATCTCCAGTTTCAGCCTTTACAGCAAGGTCGTTGTTTACATCGGCATTATTATCTGTTGTGACGCTTCGTAAATTGTTGTTGGTGTCAAAATACGTAAAGCGAGAAAAGATAGTAGGAGTTGTATTGTTGCAACCACAACCTTCAACTGTTACATCAGTACTATTTACATTATTGTAAACAGTACCCATTGCAGCGGCTGGACCAGTAGCAATATCACCACCAGCACCGCCGGCGCCTCCGCTGCCGCCATTTCCACCATTGCCGCCAGTGCCAAGTGATGCATCACCACCATTGCCACCGTCTTCACCACTGCCGCCACTGCCACCATTGGCAGTGTTGTCGCCAGTATTAGCTCTGACAGTAACTGTATTAGAGACAGAGGCTTGATTGTCAGTCCTTACTGTAGTTCGGTCTCCGCTTCCGCCCATAAAAGCTGAGGCAGGAAACGTGTATAGTGAGAATGTTGCAACTGCTAACGCTCCAGCTAGAGAAATAGCTAACATTCTTGTTGATGCTTGTGTCATATTATTTTTTTGAATTACCTCCTATTAAATAGTTAATCTTTTTGTTTTTTCATTTCTGAAAAAACAGATGATTGTGAACGGTAAAACGTACTGTTCACAGATGGGGACGGAAGGTGTTGTTCTGTCCTGATCCGTGATCGGTACCAGAAAGATTTCACAGGCTGTCGCTGATGTATAAAAAATACCTGTGTAGTGACACAGCCAAAAAGGATGATTTTATTGAATTTTGTGAAGTTGTAGGGGTAACATAAGTCATACGAAAAATTCGTTAGACTTGGGTTTCCCAGCCAAGTTATAAGTATTATATTCCTCTAAAAAAAAATGTCAAAAGTGCTTTAGAAATGGTAGTATTTAAATGAGATTTGAAGATAAGCCGAAGCGCCCGTAGTGGATTAGCAGACTTGGGAAACTCACCTAATATTTATATTGAAAGGTGTGAAGTCCGCTAATCCACTACGGGCGTTTTTAAAATCTGAATAATCTTCTTACGTTCTGATTGTAAACCTTTTTAGAAAAAGTACAAATTTAAATAATGTAAAACATTAGC
>JBEDID010000055.1:0-6976 GCA_041173745.1 Candidatus Parcubacteria bacterium
CGATGAACAGATTACTCAGGCAGAATATTTAATCAATTCCAGACCAAGAAAGAGGTTGGGTGGACTCACTCCGTATGAGTTCTTTTATCAGAAGACGGGTGTTGCGTTAGATTCTTGAAGGTAGCAAGTACCTTATTACTTTAACCTCTAAAATCAGAAAACACACCTATAAAGATGTGTTTTCTAAAGGACCGCAAGACGCATGCTCCCGATATTGAAATCAGGTGGGCACCTTCTCTGATATGGATTATTTGAAATCTCGCAGATAATTCTTTTGAGCTCTCGGCACCAATCAAGACTTCCGGCAGCCCGAACATTACGTAATCGGAACATACGTAATGCGGCCCCACTGATAACGATAGCATAAAAAAGGTGGGCCCCAAAGGGGCCCACCTTCCAATATCTCATAACTTAACTCAGTGTGAAATTATTCATTTGTTCCGTCAAGATTCAACTCATCATGAAAGCGTTCTTGAATACCAACTAAAGCCGTCATAAATTCATTTACTCTCGCTAATACTGGAGAGCCTTCTGACAAGTCATCTTTGAAATACTCTGCTTGGGTAGCCAAAGAAGCGATAATGCTCTTAAATACTTTTATACTTACCTCGCCCACTTCAGCATCCAAACTTTCACCTAAGTCATTTATTAGTTCGAGACACTGCTCTTTGTTTATTGGCAGAGTAAAGGTCGGAACGTCTCGGATTGTCTTGGGTATTATCTGCCGTTTATTTTCTTCAGTATACTCAACCCCTAACCCATAAGTAATAGTAGCCCCATGCTGAATTGCCTGCTTACGTTCTCTATCTAACTTTTTGTGAAAACGGTCATCATCGGACGAGCCTAAAAATTCATCAAAGGTACAAACTACTGTACCGGTTGTTTTCTCAACAATAAAATTGTCTACGCCATGAGCATAATCATCATAGGCATTAGTACGCAACACATAAAAATCATCTTTGAGAAATTTGTGCATTAATAAAGTGACAGCCATCTCAGCGAGAGCTCCATTGCTCTTAATCTTTTCATCATGCCAAGCCTGCATAAATTTTTCATCAGTATCAGCCCCATATTTTTCGAGATAAAATTTGCGCACCCGCTCGTCATCAAACGCACTCCAGTCTTGTTCACGAGTTGAAATAAATTGATTGAAATTTTCAATTTGTTCTGACTCTAACGGACCACCATTTTCAGAGTTGTATAAATTTTCCCTGACAGCTCCTTTCTCATCGACTAAACCTACCCCTTTAAAAGAGTCCGGCAAATATTCCTCCAATTCTGTATTTAAGCCGGCAGACATTTCCAGCAATAATCCTTTCAGTTGACCAACCATTGCTTCTGGCGAACGCTTCTTGCTCTCTTGTGAATTGAGTTTATTAAAATTTTCCATGAAAAATTAGTTTTAATTTAAGGTAAGTCAGTATAGCAAATCATTTATTGGTTTTAAAAAACCGCGGATAAATCCGCGGTTTTTTAAACACTAATTATTATTCGTTTGTTCCGTCAAGATTTACATCGTACATAATACGTTCTTGCGCAGTAGTGTACTTCATGATTTCGTCCTCCTTGAACCAGATTTTGATTTCTCGTTCTGCTTCCTCGGGAGACTCTGACTGGTGCACTAAGTTTCGTACTGCTCTATCTTCGAAAGTAGCGTGACTATATGAGTCGACAGTGTAGTCGCCACGGATAGTTCCTACGTCTGAAGTTGAAGGCTCAGTCGAACCAACAATCTTTGTTACTACTGATACAGCTTTGTTTCCTTCTAGAATCATCGCTACTACTGGACCAGCAGTCATGTATTTGACCACGGTACGAATAATGTCTTTGCCGTATTCCATTGGCTCTCTATCGGCGGGCTTGCCCATGCCTTTCAATTCTTCAACAATGCCTTGGCCCTTACGCAAGTACCAGGCGTCGTCTTTGTTGTAGTGTTCGAGCAATTGCGCTTCAGTTGCTTCAACCATTTTCATGGTACTAATCTTTAAACCAGTGCGTTCAAAGCGCTTAATGATTTCCCCAACCAAACTGCGTTGTACAGTATCTGGCTTAAGGAGCACAAGTGATCGTTCTTGATGTGGTTGTCGTGACATAAATAAGGCTTAAAATATATGAATATTATGGTAGGCAGTATAGCAGAAAGGCCGGAAAAACCAAAGTCAAATTTTACAAAGACCTGTTTTGAAAAGCTTGCTCCAACTTCTTTATTTACTTATTTGTATAAATTAAATAAGAACAGTCCGGAGACTGTTCTTATAAGTAACTAAATCAGTTGTTTTCAATCAATTCATTTGGATCAATTAGTAATTCAACTTCTTCCGGTTCATTGTCAGAATCAACATAAATTGGAAGTGGCGCTTGCCAAGTCTCTTCTGCAAACGATTCCCTAGACTCAATTGGCAAAATAACATCTTTTGTTGAGCTCAAACAAATTTTCTTATTGTCATAAGAGGCATAACTTTTACACTCTTCATCAGCAATTGCCAAATCAGTAATGAAAAATAATAAGAAAAATACAACTAAATGTCTAAATGTTTTCATTTTTACTCCTTCAATTTCGATGGATACCTATAAATCTGTAAAAAGATAGATAAGTGAAAATACAACAGCTTGGACACAAGCGATTATTCCTAACCGAGAAAGTACTTCAGAATGTTTATTTATAAAATTTGAGCATAATATTTTCTCAGACCTGAACCAGTATGCTAACAAAATAAAAAATATAGCGCTGGACAAAGCATACAAAAAGTGTGAAATAAAAAATTTCTTTAATAAGTACAAAAGCAGGAAGAAATCCGATTAGTATAGTTGATGTTTTCATTTTTATCTATTATTAATTACGCCAGCCATTTAAACTGGCGCATTTTATTGAACAAACTAATCAGACACTATATACAATAGTATCTAATCCCATTTAGCACCATACACGGAGTGGTGACTTTTGCTATCTTACCACCAGACCAAGCCACGACATAGACTATATTTTTGCGATTTGCCCAAGTATAGTTTGCAAAAGCTATACCGACTCCGCAATAAAGTTGTGTTATGCCTTTAAACTTAAGACAAACTCCTTGAGATGCCAATTCATAAAGAAGTGGCACCTCAGCAGCTGCATAGGCAGATGACGGAACAAAACTAAATAATAAGCTAAACGATATAATTAAAGCCATGAAACGATTTTTCATGTCAGACTCCTGATTTCAAGGAACAAACCATTTCGAGACAGTCTCAAAATTAAACATTTATTCCAATATGGAGAATATCACCCCCCCCCGAAAAATGTCAAGCCATAGGTAGCTGTCTACATCTTTTTTACCTATCGCGAATATAAGGGTGCAATTTATTCATTTACCAAATAAAGGCCTTGGTAAATCCCAAAATCAATTCCCTTCAAAAAAATCTTCGTCAATTTCTTTTATTTCGTAAACACTCTTAACCTGTACTCCAACTCCATATTGGTGCATTAAATCAACGAGTTTATTACCGTCAATAAGTATTATTTTGTGATGGGCTTCGCGAGCTTTCTTGATTGCTGATTCATCAAAAGAAGAGGTTGTGATGAAGACTCCTTTGTTTGTATCATTAGACATGGCTCCAATAAAGTTACGAATTTCTGGTTCTCGAACTTTATTTTCACTATAGCGCTTAGCTTGAGTATATATTTTCTCCAATCCTAGTTTATCTTCATTTATCACGCCATCTATACCCCCATCACCTGACTTAGATGTTTCTGTAAAATCTCCATATCCCATCTTTTCCAAAAGAATGAGAATTACTTTTTCAAAATAATAAGGGTTGATGTTTTTAAGTCTTTCCAACAATTCATTTTTAACTCGTGTTTCAATACTAGAAAATCCAGAATCTATCAAATCTTGCGGCGATGCATTTTCTGTTATTGTTTCTTCAATTACACTCCCATTTTCTTTTTCTATTTTTCTTACTTCGTGATATGCTAAAAAATCAGTATCTTTCTTTAAGTCATCTAGAGTCAGAACACGATTTTTAAGTGCCTTTAAACCCTTTTCGGTAATCTGAACCATTCCCCGTGAAGGATAGTCAACGAACTTGCCTTGTTTTAAATATGATTTACCCCAACCAATCCTATCCAATAAAACATTTGCTCCAGTACTAGTTTTATTACTCAATAAGTCTTGGTCTAATTTAGAATAATATTTATCTCTAACTTTTATAGCTAAATCAGCATAATGAAGAGCTCCGTATTCATTTAATATTTCTAATGTTGGTATAAAGGTTTCGTGATACTTAGGCAGTTCCATATTATTAAGAGTTATTTTTCTAAAACTACTTCGTCATAATCACCGGCCCCTTTTCGGTAATCGCGACTGTATGTTCGAAGTGGGCGCTCCAGGAGTCGTCTTTGGTGTAGACGCTGTAGCCGTCGCCTTCGTCGTCGAAATACACGTCGGGACCGCCGACATTTACAATCGGTTCGATAGCGTAAACGTGACCAACTTCAATCAAAGGGCCAGTACCAGCTTTGCCAAAGTTAGGAATGGTTGGCTCCTCATGAACGGCGTAGCCAACTCCGTGACCACACAACACTTCCACCACAGAAAAGCCTCGCGACTCCACGAAGGTTTGAATGGCGGAACTTATGTCGCCGATGTGTCCACCGGGTTGGGCGGCCTTAATACCAATTGCTAAGGCTTCTTGGGTGCAAGCCAACAATCTTCTTGACTCATCATCAATCTCACCGACACCAACTGTAATACCAGAATCGACAATCATATCTTTGTAGGCAATCGACATGTCGATGTTTACCGTATCCCCTTCTTCTAACACTACCTCTTCTGAAGGAATTCCGTGCTGCACACAATTATTCACTGAGATACATACAGCGGCTGGGTATGGATATTCGGCAAAAGTTGGATGGTAGCCCAACAAGATTGGCTCTACTCCATACTCTTCGGTTAGTTCCATCGCCCGGTCATCAAGCGAAAGAGTCGTTGCACCCACCACCGCTTCTTTAGCTAACTCGCGTAAAATCTTGGCCAGAATAGATCCGGCCTCTTTGAGAATTTCGATTTCTTCAGGGGTTTTTTTAGTAATCATATATTAAGCAATGTTAAGAGCTTTAATAATTTGTTCGTGTACTCCATCAATTGAATCAGTACCGACGAGGTCATGCACGATAGTGTTTGGTCGGCGACGGTAATAAGTTAAAACTGGCAAAGTATCCTCTCGATACCAACGCAGACGAGTCTCGATTGATTCTTCAGTGTCGTCGGCTCGCGCGCGACCATACATTCGTTTGCGCACAATATCTTCGGGAGTGTCGAGGTTTATAATTTGTACCCGCTCGCGATCAAAAAATTTAAAAGCTTCATCCAACACATGCGCCTGAGCGACAGTACGAGGAAAACCATCAATCAATAAATGACTCTTGGAATCTAACTGATCAATCATCGCCTGGCCCCATAAAACATGAGTCAAGAAATCTGGCTGTAAAGCGCCAGTGTCGAGGGTAGTGCTGATTTTTCGTTCAGCAAAAGTTTCGTGCTTAGCTGCGAGTGAACGAAACCGGCGACCAGTCTGAATATCCACCACCCGACGAAGAGGATCTTTTTCAGCGATAATTTTATCTAAACGTTCGATCTGTGTTCCTTTTCCACTCCCCTGCGGCCCGACAAAAATAACTGTAATTGGTTCCATATTTATACTTTACATTTTTTATAAGCCTCTTCAATTACCTGTGCGAATTCAGCGTGCGCTGTTTCGATATCGGCATCATTATTAATAATCACATCCGCCATCGGTTTGGACTGTTGTTCAATCAGAAAACGTTGGTAGCGCGCTTCGAGCTCGGTGTCGCTCATCGGGGCGCGCGCCGCAGCGCGCGCCCGCAACACTTCCCAACCGCCGGCTTCAATATACACGATGGTCATATTTTCTCGCGGTATGAGTTCTAGCAATTGCTCTACCCCTTGTAGCTCAATTTCAACAATCACCACTCCACAATTATCCAGCCGCGGCAAAACCTCACTCTTGGGGGTGCCATATTTATTTCCAGCAAACGTCGCCCACTCCAAAAAATCACCAGATTTAATCCTAGCTTCAAACTGTTCTGGTGAAATAAAGTGATAGTGGTCGCCGTCAACTTCTTTCGGTCGCATCGCGCGCGAAGTACACGATATTGTCCGATACATACTTGGATGCAACTCCAAAGCATGTTCAATTACCGTACCTTTTCCACTACCCATCGGGGCCATAACCACCACTAAGTGACCTCTTACATTGTTCAACATTGTACTCATAGACCCAGTGAGAGTAACAACTTTTTCCCTCTGGTGCAACCAAAATATGGTATGCTAGGCACGATATGGAAAAGAAACACATTATTACCCTTTCAGGCAAACCTGGTAGTGGAAAATCATCAACGGCCGACAAAGTAGCTGAACTTCTTGATTACACTCGCCACTCATCTGGCGACATGGTAAGACGGATTCTACAACACAAACACATGACTCTCGAAGAATACAACAATGAAGCAAAAGATGATCATGAACTGGACCACAAAGTCGACGAAGAACTCCGTGCCCTCCGCGAAAAGAAAGATATTGTGGTTGATTCCCGTCTTGGTTTCTACTGGATACCAGAATCATTTAAAGTTTATCTTGATTTAGATCTTGAAATTGCTACCGCACGAATTTTTAAGGATACGAGCAGCAATAACATGCGCAAAGGAATTGAAGGTGGCGACGCTTCGCTTCAATCAACCTCAAAACTAGTACGCGAAAGAATGTTAAATGAGCAGTCTCGATTTAGAAAAATGTACGGAGTAGACCCATATAATAAAAATCATTTTGACTTAGTAATTGACACCTCCCGTCAAAATCCCTTATCTGTCGCTATTGCTGTGTTTGACACTTATAATGAGTGGCTAGATTCTGAAGTGTGGGAACCCCGCCACAATGAAGTACCACTCGGTTTTTCATTTAAGAATAGTTATTAAAAC
>JBEDID010000056.1:0-6739 GCA_041173745.1 Candidatus Parcubacteria bacterium
TATGTACGAAATCAAGGAAAGACGAAGCAGGATAGTCAACTCCGTCTACTGTAGGCTTATGCTCGCTAAGATACCCCGTGGGCTCTGCCCCGGGGAGATTTCATTGTTGGAACCGGGAAAGGGAATAGTGTTTTAGAACTGGTGACACTGTTTGAAACAATCAACGAAGTACCCGTGCCGCACCAAATCGGCCCCCGTCGCGCGGGCGACATTGTTTATTGTTATGCTGGAGTAGAAAAGATTCAGCAAACAATGGACTGGCAAGCAAAGTTAACCCTAGCAGACGCCCTCCAAGACGCCTGGCGCTGGCAGCAGGGGATAGGGAAAGAGTAAATCTTTTTGTACTACGCATTATCTAGATAATAAAAACTCGAGGTTAGCACCTCGAGTTTTTTGGATTAGAAATATTACCTTAGTAGGTACATTCTGCGTACAGTCAGAATTTAAGCCTTCGAATCAACACATTCTGGACACAGCATCAATTCAGCTTGCACAATATGTTCATGACAACCTATCGGCAACCAATAATCTTGTTCAATTATTTTAACTGGGTGTACTTGGGCATACTTAGTCAACATGTCTGTCACATACACTTCGCCTTGGTGTTGTGACATATCTGGAGTGAAGTCTAAAATTTCTTTATCAACTACAAAGCCTCCAATGTTGATTATGGTCGAAGGTGGATTAGTTGGTTTTTCAATAATCTCTTTCAACGTACCATCTTCATTTTGTACCAATACACCAAATAATTCCGGAGTGTCAGAATGCATGCCAAGCATGGCATGTTCCTCCTTAACTACTCGAGCGAGCGCTGTCGCACCATGAATATCGTCAGCGTACATAAAAAGAAATTTATCAGTAATCAAATCTTTAGCACACAACAAAGCATCGCCAGTGCCACCGGCATAATTATCTTGTTCGACATATTGCACGCGACGGCCATGAAACACTTCACCGCAGTGAACGCGGATTTGTTCGCCCCGATAACCAACTACTAAAATTAGTTCGTCAATCACGTCCGGCAACGCTTCCACGATATAATCAAGAATAGCTTTGCCACATACCGGCACGAGTGGTTTTGGAATTGTATTTGTAATTGGTTGTAACCGCGTCCCTTTACCGGCCGCTAAAATGACGCATTGCATAGGCTGTGACTCTACCACACTTTTGGTATTTAACAAGGATTAATTTAAATATAAATGGGTCTTTTCAAATTTGGATTTGTATGTTGAAGACTTGATTTTTGGAGATAAAAGAGTAGTATATGCCACAATACGATAAATTTAGTGTATCGTGTGTTAGAACTATCTAAATTACTCACTGCTTGCCAGTTTAACTTTAATGACTTATGAATACACTCACTTTTATAAATCGAATCCTAAATGCTAGATTTTTAGCCGCCACAGTAGTAGCTTCTTTACTTTTAAGTGCTTTCCCAGTAACTTTTCTTGTTGCTGAAGCTTTTGTACAAGAAAATATACAATGTATTGAAGGAGTCAATTTACTTACGAACGGAAGTTTTGAGAGTCCAACAATTGAAAACTCTGAAGGTTGGGATATTTTCGATTCAGTAGTAAATGGACTTGCTTGGGCTGTTGAATGGGTGAATCCTTCGATTGAGGCACCAGAAATAGCTAAACTTGAACTCCAAGGAAATTTTTATGGAGTTAGTGATGGTTTGCAGTATGCTGAGCTTGATACAAATTGGTACATTGCTCCAGGTTTAGAAAAATATTCAGGGGAAGATACAAGAGTTAAGATTTATCAAACAATCGCAACTATTCCTGGTCAAGAATACGAATTTAAGTTCGACTTTTCTGCTCTTCCAAATTCAGGTCCAGATAATAACATTATTAAAGTACTAGTAGATGATGTTGTAATTGGTACTCAGACAGCATCAGGAATTGGAAAAGTAAACAATGAGTGGATTAGTTACTCATATGTATTTATTGCAACTACCACTACTACCAAAGTAGGTTTAGCCGATGCTGGAACGGTGGATTCTTTTGGAACCCTAGTTGACAATGTGTCCTTGACTTGTAAACCGAAAATTGTAGAAGAAAAATACCGAATTGAAGGTTTTAAGTACAAAATTGATAATGAATCAGAGTCACCACTAGCTAATTGGACGGTTAATCTCAAGAATAGTGATGGAAAAATAATTACTAGTACAACTACTGATGTAAGTGGTTATTATTACTTCGAGGTGGAAGCTGGGTCATATAAAGTGTATGAATCTATGCAAACTGAATGGAATCAGGTGAAAGTCTTGCGAGATGATTATCAAACTGAGACTGAAGGTGAAGGGTACTGTGCTTTCGATATTCCTGTAAGTGAAACTGACTACACTTGCGATTTCTATAATCAATATGTAGGTATCAGTAGTCCAGAGCAGACAATAGAGAAAAAGGGGCATAATCAAAGTACCGGAACGCGTATTAAGCGTCCAGCCCCAAAAGTGCTTGGTGCTAGTACTTCAAATACTTGTCCTCTTATCAAAGAATATATGCAAAAGGGCTGGAATAATAATCCTTTTGAGGTAACAAAGCTTCAAATGTTCCTCAATTCATTTAAAGATACATATGGAGGTGTAGAGAATCCAATAACTGGTTTCTTTGGTCCTGTTACTAAAGCTAATGTTGAAACTTTCCAAAAATCATACAGCGTAGATGTCTTGAATCCATGGTTTGACAAAGGAATTGTGCCACATAGTCGTCCTACAGGATTTGTCTATAAGACAACTATGTGGAAAATAAATAGTATTGTTTGTGCTGGTTACAAGGATATTCCAAGTTTTGAAGGAGAGAATCTAACTACCAATACAGCTATTAATTAAGTGTATAGTAGTAACTCATGATTAAATACCTCGCGCTTTTAGAGCGCGAGGTATTTAATTTTATAACTAAGCAAGCCAAGTGTTTCTTTTTTCAAATAAAAGAATACAATATTTAAATATATTACTAAGTTAGGCAACAATTCAGGTTATGTAACTTATTAATTATTAGTCATAATTAATACGCCAGTATGATCGCAAAGCTTCGTGTCTTTTATATATTTGTTATTCTGATAGTCGCGTTTTATATTTCTCCGTTGGCCTTAGCCGCCAATGATAATTTAATTCTTAATCCTTCTGTAGAAAATGGTGGTAATGCTATGCCCAATGATTGGTCACGGGAAAAACTAGGAAATAACGTCTCACAATTCAATTATACTCGTTCAGGTAATGCAAGTGCTCGGAGTGTCAGTATTAATGTTACTAAGTATATAACAGGATACTCTGGCTGGTTTTTTAAATCAGTACCAGTTGTTTCAGGAAAAGAATATATTTATTCTGAGCAATATAAATCCAGTGTTCCAACTAAATTAGTATTGCGTAGTTTTAATGCAGCAGGTAAGAGTACAGATATCGACCTAATACCGGTAGCAGTAAGTGATCAATGGAAGGAAATTACTACTTCTTTTACTCCGCCAGCAAATGCTGTCTCAGTGACTGTGATACACAGAATTAGTTCTTTAGGTAAGGTCGAAACAGACAACTTCTCCTTGGTGGAGATTACTGGAGGGGCGACTAGTACGCTCCCAGTACCCCCGACACCTCCACCAACCCCAACCCTAACCACAACCCCAACCACAACCCCAACCACAACCGGAAATTTAATCCCTAATCCATCATTAGAAGTAGTATCTGCTCTTAATGTTGCATTGCCTGCTTCTTGGACTAAAAGTAAATTTGGTACCAATAATGCAAAATTTACCTACCTGACTACCGGTAATACTGGAAAGCGTTCACTCAAGGTTAATATTACCAACTATACTAGTGGTGTAGCTTATTACCTATTTGCCCCGACAACGATTGTTGGTGGTAAAACATATGATTATTCAGTGCGTTATAAGGCAGATGTCTATGCTGAAGTAGACGCCGCTTTCACGATGGCTGATGGCTCGGTAGAATACCAATATTTGGGTGTGTCGTACCCCTCAGCAAATGATTGGAGTACCTTTAAAACAAGGATTGTGGCTCCTGATAAAGCGGTAAAAGTAACAATTTATAACATGCTTTATTCTGTGGGATTCCTGATTACTGACGACTATTCACTTTCAGCAATAACTGGTCTACCACTCCAAAAACCAATCGTAACACTTACTTTTGATGACGCTTTTACGAATTTCTACGACAATGCCATTCCTCTTTTTCAGAAATATAATATGGCCGGAACTATTTACTTAGTTAGTCAGGATTTTGAAAATCCAGCTTACATGACACCCGCGCAACTACTTGAACTCGAGGGACTTGGATTTGAAATGGGTTCACATACCGTAACACACCCTCATTTACCTTTGTCTACACCAACAGAGTTGAAATATGAGCTTGAGGAATCAAAACGGGTAATAGAAGAAAAATTAGGTCACACGATAAGTTCATTTGCAACTCCATATGGAGAATACAATGATACTGTTATTCCAGAAATTATGAAGACGTACGATTCACATCGTTCAGTAGATGTCGGCTATAATTCAGCTGATAATTATACTAAGAGCAATATTAAGGCTATGAGTGCAGTAGTAAGTACTAGTCCTGAAACTGTGCTAGGTTGGATAGATACAGCTATTGCGAATAAGTCTTGGTTATCAATTGTTTATCATGACATCGTAAATGGTGGTGGAGAATACACTAACACACCTGCTCATCTGGAGGCCGTCCTCGCCGGATTGAAAGCTCGTGGTGTGGATGTGATGACAACCAGACAAGCTACAAATTACATTGATTCGACACTTAAATAACTAATTTTCAAGTCAGTCTTCTAAAGACTAACAAAATCCCGTCTTGAAGGCGGTATTTTGTTAAAACCACTGATTGCCACCTAGATGCCAGATGGAGATGGAGTTAATACCCAAGGATTCAACTAAGGCTACCTTTTGTCGTATGCTCTCACGATCTTGATAAAAGTAAACGGTTTTACCAGTTTTCCAATTCATTTCTCCAGAACGTAAGTCTCGTTTGGCAGTAGCAAAGCCTTTTTTGATTTTAAGTTGGTCATAAGTCCTAATTAATAACCTTTTTCCCGCAGTCGCTTCATAGCCATAAGAAGGTATTCCAATCGATAATTTATTTTTAGGATAAATACTAACTGTGCGATTAATGACTATTTTCATCCAGTCTAGTGGTGCAATAGGTTGACCGGCTCCATGGTCGAATTGATAGTCATAAAGCATAATAACTATGGTATCAACGGGTAGGTTGATAAAATCTTCATAACGCCATAAATACCAAGTTTGTTCATTGCTATCAGCAATAGCTGGGCCATCAAGCATAAGCTTTTTATTTTTTGCATGCAGTTCTGAGCCCAGTTTACGCACAAATTCTTTATAATTGGCGTATGAAGTTTCGCTCCACCCACCAAAATCCTCAAAATCAAGTTCAATCCCAGTTAAATTATTAGAGACAATAAAAGAAACAAGAGTATTGATGTCAGAATCGATGTTTTTCATATCAGAAAAAAAGACATCCATAATGTCAGTGCTGGCTGAAGAAACAGTAACATACTGTTCGTCCGAATAGTTTTTTAATTTATTAACGAAAGGGGCAGAGTAGCCATTGCATTCAGCATTACTTGAATCAAATAATTCCAATGAGCCATTGTTAATAGTAAAAAATTCTGGTTTTAAAGTATTAATATGTCTACCATCACTAAATTCAGCGGCAGCATTGCAACCTGGTGCGCTCGGATAAACCCAAGCCATAACTTTAAGTGAACTCGTGTTTATCACAGTTTCTTTTATTGCAGGTTGCGTTGCTGTAGTTGATAATTGTGGTGATGTAGAGGATTTTGCTTGAACCGATTTCTGGTTATTCATAGGAGTATTGGTACTTGTACTTGAAAAAGAAATTAGGTTAAAATTATTGTTATTTTCTACAATCATATCAGTATCAGTAGATGTGCTCACATTGTTTTCAATTGTTGTTTGAGTTGTGGTAGTGGTCATGTCTGACGTCATTTCATTAGTTTTAAGATAATTGTCAGTTAGAGATGAGACATTATTAAACTCATAAAATGAAAACACGCTTATTACAAATACTAACGAAGCAAGGAGAACTAATTTTATATTCATATAGTAGTAATTATATGTCTATTAATAGTTTTATCAAATTTTACTTTGATAAAACTCCTTTGCGGTCCCATTTTTGCCATGTAACTTCTGTTTTTTTGATATAACCAAAAATGGCACGAAATAATGCACTGGTTTCAACGATTGTACTGATATAGAAAAGAAGCCAGCCGATGGGAGCAAGAAGGATGAAATTAAGTGTTTTTTCCCGATGATTGTCAAAAAGTACTTGAACAATAAACATTGAGCTAACTACAACGATGCCTGAAATGAATGATGAAAAATCACCAGTTAAAAATGAAAATACATATAGAAATGTCAAAAAAATGATTTCCAGACTTAATTGCATTTCACCAAAGATTGCAAGAGGTAGTATAAACCAGGTTAGGATCTTGTTATGATGCTTTTGATTACTGAAAAACATGTATTTATGCTCGACTAACGTCTCAAATCGACCACGTTTCCATCGCAATCTCTGTTTCGTGAGTCCATTTAGTGTGACTGCTCCTTCAGTAAGGACACGGGCATCATGAGCATAAACAATCTTCATTCCTGCAGCTTGAATACGCATTGATAATTCAATATCTTCAGTAATATTAGTAACGCTGTATGGTCCAATTTTATCAAATAC
>JBEDID010000057.1:0-6387 GCA_041173745.1 Candidatus Parcubacteria bacterium
AAAACCTTAGTATCGATGGCGGTTCGACTGGGACAGATGTGCATGGTTTGTATTTTGAAGGTTTAGTGCGAGACTGGAAAATTACTGACGTTGATATTTCTCAAGTAACTGGCGATGGTTTCTTGGCGCAAGTAGGTGCCGGTAGTGGTAACGCTCGTGGCTTTACTATTCGGGGACTTGCTATTTACAGTGCCGACGGTCACGGGTTCCGAGCTACTGCTCTCAACGACTCATACTTAGAAGATGTTCTTACTGTCGGTAATGCGCTTCGCGGTTTCTACCTTTCTTCCATGGGAGAGACAAAAATAAATAATTCCCGCGCGGCTTTTAATGCGCTAGAAGGTTTGTATATCGACGGCAGTACTAATAATGGAGGGTTGCAATTTACCGATTTTTCCACCGACCGTAACGACCGTCACGGTGTTCGTATTTCAGCTACTGGAACTACGACTATTACTTTTAACGGTCTCTTGACTCGACGTGATGGAGCTAACGCAGGAGGAGGAGTCGAGACTCCTTATGCTGGTTTAGCTATCATTGGAAGTGTTACTGAAAAGGCAGCGCCAGTTTTTGTCAGTAATCTAGCACAGATAACAGGTGTAAATGATGGCGGCGGCGGAACGGTTTCTCCAAGTGTTGGAGTTAGGGTGACAAATGCTAACTACGTTAAAGTGGACGGTCAGTTGTGGGGTGTTGCAAATGCTTATGTTGATGGTGGAGGAAATGGTAATTTTATAATTGAAAAAAATTCAATTATAAAAACTGGTATTGCTGACGCTTCAGTTGATCAACTCTATGATGACTTGAGTAATTGGACAGCTACCACCTCAGGGTTGTTTTATGGCAAGTCCGTCAGTATCGGTAGTACGACCGGCACTAGATTATTAAACATCACTGCCCCGGCTCAATCTGGCGCGCGCTTTACCGATACTACCAACAACGTAATTTTTGATATGCGCGCAGAAGATTTCCAAGCTTTCTTCGGAACTTTTTCTAATCATCAATTGCGTTTCCAGACCAACAACACTTCGCGACTAACTATTGATACTAACGGAAAAATCGGTATTGGTACTACTGCGCCAGATCAAGCACTTGATGTAATTGGAACGATTCAGTCATCCACTTTACTTGGTGGTGCAACTTCATTATCAACGGATGTGAACGGCAACATCATTCGAACTCCCTCAGACATTCGTCTTAAAACTAATATTAAAGATATAGATAATTCACTAGCTAAGGTATTAGCCTTGCGGGGAGTTTATTATGATTGGGCAGATACAGAACGTTTTGGTAGTGAAAGAGAAGTTGGTTTTATTGCTCAAGAAGTTGACCAGGTTGTGCCGGAAGTAGTGCGCAAGGGTGGCGAATATTGGTCACTTAATACGCCAAACCTATTGGCCGTAGTTGTAGGTGCTGTTCAAGAAATGTGGAAAACCATCACTGGTAATCAGGAGCGGATTACTATTCTCGAATCTAGATTAGATGATCTGGAAGCAAAAGTTTGTGCTGTACCAAAGGTTGAGCAGCCTGTCTTAGAGGTGTCTCCAGAACAACCAGCATTGGATGAAATTATTACAGAGTCAACGTTTGATGTGACACCAACTGATGCTTCTACTAGTTCGACAACAGAACAAATTACTGAAACTATAGTTCCGACAGTTCCAACAGAGACAATTATTGAACCAGATGTAGTTGTTGGTACTGTTTTAGAACCTCCAGCTGAACCCCTGCCTCTTTAAGAGCTTTGTAATATACAAGCTATAAACAAACCAGTCTATTTTGACAAATCGTGTAAATAACGTAACCTTAGGCTAAGAAATGGCTGATTCGTTCAGCCATTTCTTAGTCTGTTCTTTAAACGTTCTTTGATAATGAGGAGAAGAAGAAATGAAAAAACTATGGTTAGTCTGTTGTTTTTGTGTTTTGTATTCCAGTGGGGTATGGGCGCAGGACAAACATTACGTCAAAAGTTGTTTAGCAAAAGATAGTGCTTGGAGTGCTGATGAACATATCTTACGTATGAAAAAGTTAGGTATAAATTGCGCTACGGTGTACTACAATTTAATGTCTTACGAAAATCGCCATAAACCTTATCAGTGGGTAAAACAGAAATATCTTGATTCTGGTTATGATGTCATTTTGGTATTAAAATTTGATGAAATTAAGTCTGTTACTGGTGGTGTGTTGCAGCAAATTATCGATGGTAACTTCGATAAAGATTTGCATAAACTAATCTCAGAAATTGTGTCAGCCGATAAGCCGATTGTGGTTCGTCCGTTACATGAAATCGATGCTAGTTGGCACCCGTGGGGAATGTACGCCAAAGGTAATTCACAAGAGTTAGCAGTTAAAGCAGTGGAGCATATTGTGACACTTTTTCGACAAGCTAACGCGCCCGTAAAGATTGATATCAATTTCAATCGTAAGGATGGTCGCGGTAAAGTGCTAGGAGAAGCTGAGCAATATATGCCGCAACTGAATAAACTGGTCGATTCGTTTTCTGTTTCAACTTACAATCGTTGCAAGACTGCACCAAACTATCCTTCCGAACGTTCGTTCGCCGAAGATTTTCGTCCCGTTTACCAACGATTACAGTCGTTTACCCAAAAGCCAATCAATGTAGCTGAAACATCGACCTCGGGTTTGTGTGGCAGTCGTATTCCTTGGTTTGAAAAATTGTTTTCGACACTTGATACTGAGTTTGCTCAGGTTGAGTCCGTGACATTTTTCTTTGGTGACAAACCGGTTGGTACAGCTTCAAATACTGTGCCGATTCATTGGGGTCTAGATTCTGATGAAGAGCGAGAGCAGTTTCGACAACTGGTAATTAAACATCAGTCTGCTGATCAAGTCGTAATTGATTTGGAAAAAATTGCTGGATTTAATTCAGGTTTTCGAGCACCCTGGAGTTTGAGTGCTAAAATAACCAATTTGTTCTATGAGATACCAAATCAAGCGATTAATCCGGTAACTGGAAATGAGTTTGGTCGGCAGGGTTTCGTGTTTACTTCACAGTTTACGCAACGACTACTTTTTCCAATTAACTCAAATTTAGAGTTTGGTCCAGCCCTTCATCTTGGAATACTGGAATCACCAAATGATAATCAATGGTGGAATAATCTACTTTCATCTAGCCTCGGGTTTGGTTTGTATGGCAAACTCCCGCAGGATTTAGTTCAGTGGGGAAGTTGGTCTATCGAACCATATGTGGAATATCGTGAGTACACAACACAAGTGCCTGATAGGTTTCAAGGTAGTGGTGAACCCCGTGTTGGTGTCACCGCCGGATTTACTTTTGGCGGCGATTGGAAAAAGTAACAAAACAAGTGAAGAGGTGTGAAATGTGGAAAGTAACTTATGATTATTTTCTAATGGGTGAGGTAACGTGGTTTGTTGTTATATGGTTAATGATAGCTTTTATCATGTTGTCTCGTACGTTAATGGCGGGTATATACTATTACAAAGAGTGGAAGGAGGCTCCTAAACGCAGAAGAAGAGTAAAGAAGTGTACAGGTAATTATAAAGTTACAACGCTTGTGACTTGTGCAAAAGAAGTTCCTTTTGCTTTTCGTAGAGCGATGCAGAAGTTGAAAAATCAAAGAGGACTGGCAAAGCATACAATTCTTGTCATGATTGACGCTGCTGATGATATGACTGCTTCAGACAAGGCTTGTGTGAAAATTGCTATTGAGTTTGCCGATTTTGTGATAATCGGAAATCCTCGTGATAAACGAGTAAATTTAGCAAATTTAACTAAGTTAGCTGAGGAAGAAGGTGTTTTGCACAAATTTCTTGCTCCCATGGATTCAGATACTGTTTGTAATCATAATTGGGTAGTGGCCGAAATGTGTGATGCTTTTAGAGATCCTCGAGTTGGCGGAGTGACTTCATCGCAACGTTGTTTGTGGGTCAATAATGCTATTGAAAGAGATGGTGACTGGCTTGAGGATTCAAGAAGGTTAAGTTCTATGGCCGCAGGAAGCTTGGTTGGAGAGGTGCTTTGTCTGCCTGGTAGATTAATTATGTTGCTAACTAGTTTAGTTGTGCCAGAAATTTATGATTTACCAAATGAAGTTTGGACTGGGTGGAAATTATCGTTATCGTTCCCGTTTGTTAAACGTTGGAAAGTTAAATGCAAAGCGGGTGATGATAGACAACTTACTAACTATGTTCTCAAGAAAGGAAAGCGAACAGTCATGGTTGGTAGCGCTGGTATTAAAACTATAGTACCTAATACTTTTCAGGTGCTGTGGAAAACTTGGCGCCGGTGGGCTACATCTAGTCAAGGATATTTCTATCGAACGCTGTCTTGGCTATGGCGTAGACCATTCGCTTTTTATCACGCTTTGAGCGATATTTTTATCACTCATGCTAGCGTGTTCTTAGTTTTGAGTTGGTTTTACAGTATTTTTGCTAGAGATGAAAAAACCTTATTTCCGATGAGTATCATGATGTTGTTAAGTGTGGCAGGTTTGATGGTGACATTTATCATCAGACAGTTGCCTCATTTATTTAGACATCCGGCTGATTTGTTATTATTACCGCACTTTATTGTAGTAGTAACGATTGGTCAATTCATTCGTTTATGGGCACATTATACTGCCTGGATGATTGGTACCTGGGGAACAAGATCTGGTGTAGATGATGAAGTAGGAGAAGTTTGGATTAGAAGGGTTAAATAACTTACTATTGACGGACTGCGGGTAAATATGGTAGGCTCAAATTAGGTTATTAAATTTCATTTGACTTATTCTGGAGGCCGTCATGGTAACTACATCAGCAGGAATCAAAGCTCTGCCAAAAACAGAGACTTGGTCAAAAAAAATACACCACTATCTATTGCTTTTGCAATACTGGTGGGTACGATACGATAAAGAGCAGTTTGCCTCATACTGTGGCAAGAGGGTCATAGTAAAACAAACTCCTCATTTTCTTAGAAGAGACTGGGTTGTTTCTTTAAATGGAACAACCCAAGCAGTTGATTCAGATAAAATCAAAAGAGTCTATGGCTCTTTTGAACTGTACAACAAATGATAGGTCTAATGACCAATGTTCTTTAATCAAGCGGTATTTAATTATTTGATACCGCTTTTCTTATGTCTAAATTTACCAATTAATTGGCGGCAACGAGTGCTCGTTTAGATATTCATTGGTTTGGCTAAAGTGGCGACAACCCAAAAAACCACGGTGTGCGGAGAAGGGTGAAGGGTGTGAGGATTCAAGAACTAAGTGTTTTTCGGTGTCGATTAAATTAACTTTAGCTTGAGCGTGTTTGCCCCATAATATAAACACAATGTTTTCTTTTTGCTCAGAAATAGTTTTAATAACCGCGTCAGTGAAGATTTCCCAACCTATTCCAAAATGTGAAGCGGGTTGTCCATCTGTTACTGTGAGGGTGGTATTGAGCAAAAGAACCCCTTGCTTGGCCCAATGTTCAAGATTTCCAGTTTCGTCTGCGACAACACCAATGTCACTTTTTATTTCTTTATAAATATTTCTTAATGATGGCGGAATTTTTACTCCATCAAGCACAGAGAAGGCGAGACCATGAGCTTGACCTGCACCATGATACGGGTCTTGACCAATGATAACTACTTTAACTTTATTAAACGGACAGAGTGAAAAAGCCCTGAATATATTATCGACAGTTGGATATATAGTCTGGTTAAGATATTTCCCCCCAACGGCCTTTGAGAGTTCAACAAAATAAGGCTTCTTAAATTCCGCATGCAAGACTTTTTTCCACGACGGTTCAATATTTGTATGCATAAAATTATTTCTGACAACTAGGGCAGTAGTGTGTGCCGCGGCCTGCACAGCGGATTTTTTTAATAATACCACCACAGCGTTCACAGATTTCTCCCTGCTTCCCAAAGACTTTAAGGTAGTCAGTAAAGTTTCCGTTTGCACCGCCCGTGTCTTTAAAATGTTGAAAGGTTGTGCCACCGACGGCGATAGATTCGTTCATAACGGCCCCAGCGGCGGCGCACAGCGCCGCCGCCTCGCGTTTGGTCACTTTGTCAGCGCTGCGGGTTGGCCGAACCTTAGCGCGCCATAATGCCTCATCGACGTAAATATTACCCAGTCCTGCAATAAAAGTTTGGTCGAGCAGGGCAGCTTTAATAGGGGTTTTGCGCTTCTTTAATTTTTCATAAAACCACGTACTGTCAAAATTTGGGTTGATTGGTTCGGGTCCAAAGCGACTCCTAGCATGCACCACTTCTGCCGCAGTAGCCACTTTAACATAGCCAAACAAACGCATGTCGTTGAAGTAGAGAACTGTTTGATCAGTAAAGTGAAAAGCCAGGCGTGTGTGCCGGTGGGGGAGCTCGGGGTGGGGGGGGGGGGGGGGGCGGGGCGGCCCCCCCCCCCCCCCCCACAGCAACA
>JBEDID010000058.1:0-6005 GCA_041173745.1 Candidatus Parcubacteria bacterium
TGAAAGGTTTGTTGTTGATATAGTTTTGCAAGCGAGACAAATCTGTACCGTTAATTTGAGCTACTTCAATATTCTTTTCTTTGGCTATGTTGGCCGCTATTGGGTCAAAAGGGGATGGTAAGTCGGGGCTCCAAAGGTTTGGTACAGAATCACAAAAATCGTCCCAACATACTTCAGTTACTACTACGGAGTCAGTATTACTTTTATTAGAATAAGAGTAATCCGTGCTAGAAAGATTTACTACCTTGCTAGCACCAGTTAAAATCGCCATTTTGACAGCTTCTAGGTCAGTTGAAATACCAGGTCGGTATCCAGCAGCAACGACAACTTTGGAGTCTTTGGGGACGTCCAAGATGTCATCTGGATTGGTGAACACAATTGGGTAAGCAATGTCTCTTAGAATTGTGCTCAAGAGATGGCCATTTAGTCGCGTCGTGTGAATTCCTAGCCAATCTAGGTCATTTTCATTTAAGCCGATAACTTCCTCAGCCGCGGCTTGGTAACGACGACTAACCATGCCACCGCCAGCAATCAAAATAAAACGACGATTGTGAGCAGTTTCTGAAATTATAAACTCTTTTAGTTTAATTAAAAAGTCAGTGTCAATTTTATCTGGAACAATTAATTTTCCATCGATAGAGATGACAATTGTTTCCAATGCTTTTGTTTGTTCAGTCATGTCTGTGTATTTTACTTTACTTATAACAAAAGACCAAAGTGATATAATAACAACTAATGATAGTTACATTGCTTGATTTGCCAAAAATTAGGCAAAAACACCAAAACATAGTCTTGGTTGGAGGTTGTTATGATTTAATACATGTCAGACATGTTAAATTTCTGGAAAAATGCAAAAAGTTAGGAGATATTTTAGTAGTGACTTTGTCGTCTGATGTAAGAGTTTTGGAGCGAAAAGGCAAAATGCGTCCGATTATAGGTGAACTTGATAGGCAGTATATGGTCAATTCACTTGAATTTGTAGACTTTGTCTTAATTTCTCCGGAATCATTTATTGATAATTTTCCCCCAACACGGCTAGTTATAAATGCTCTTAGACCAGAAGTCTTTGCTACTAATGATATGCGCTTTGGTGAATATTCTGACGAATTAGAGCAACAGGGAATAAAAGTGGTTTACGTTGAGCCAGTGGATGGAGATTCGACATCTAATATTATCCAGCGCATCTGTAGTAAATGTACAAGTGATTAATTATTGATATTTCGCAATTGCTCCGGCTTGTAAATCTGATACTATGTAACTTATATGATAACTACTAAAAAACGCCTTTTAACTGGCATTCAAGCTTCAGGTGCTTTGCATATTGGAAATTACTTTGGCGCACTAAAGCCGTTTGCTGATATTTATCTAGATTACGAAAGTTTTTTGATGGTAGCGGATTATCATGCGCTAACTAGTCTGCGCGATGCCGATGCACTGCGGGCTAATACACTTGATGTAGTGCGCGATTATTTGGCCGTTGGTGTCGACCCAGAAAAAGCTGTGATTTTCCGCCAGTCTGATAATCAGGATCATACTGAGCTGGGTTGGGTATTGAATTGTTTGGTCACAGTGCCATTTCTCATGCAGGCTCATTCATACAAGGATAAGGTGGCTAAGGGGATTGAACCGAATGCTGGACTATTTACGTACCCAATGTTGATGGCGGCTGATATATTGCTTTACGATATCGACTTCGTACCCGTTGGTGAAGACCAACGACAACATTTAGAATATACGCGCGAAGCAGTAGGGAAGTTCAATCGCGCCTACGGGGAGTTATTAAAGGATCCAAAAGAATTGATTTTGGACGGAGTGGGCGTGGTACCAGGCATTGACGGACAGAAGATGAGTAAGAGTTATGGTAATACTATCCCGTTGTTTGGCACGTCTGCTGAAATTGAAAAAGCGGTGATGAGTATTGTGACTGATTCTTCTGGCGAAAAACCGGCCAATGTCTACGCCATCCACCGTTTGCTAAAAAGTGCCGACGAACTCGACCCAATCTACGAAGCGCACAAAGGCCGCTATGGTGATTTGAAGAAAATGCTGGTGAATGATTTGGAAGAATTTATTGCGCCTATGCGTGAAAAGCGTAACTCTATTACTGATGAAGAAGTGTACACGGTACTCGAAGCCGGCGCCCAAAAAGCCCGCTTGGTATCTGGCCAGACTTTAGAAGCTGTTCGTAAAGCGGTGGGGGTGCGGTAGATAAATTATATAAAAACACCTGCAAGTAGTTTACTTGCAGGTGAAGGGAAGGGCTGGATAGATTATTGGCCAATTTTTATTGGATTGGTGATGATAGAACGTAACATTTCGGCGCGAGCGTTGGCATCTTGTGGGTCGGGTTTAAATAAAAGGGCTTTTTTCATTTCTTCTTGATTGCGGGCGACGAGCAAAGCTCGTCGCCCTTTCCATTCTGACAAAAAACTAACAATCGACATCTTCACATTCCCGCGTGATGGGTCAGCTAAAGAAACTTGATAATCACTTACACCGCGTACTACTGCAAAGTGTCGAAAATCAGGAGTTTCAAGATAAACAATCGCTGGTACAGAATTGGTCTTTTGTCTTAGTTGGTCAATTTCCAGTTGCCAGTTGCGGATGGTATAACCTTTAGATATTAAAATATCACCAAGTTGTGCCAGCGAAGCCCCTTTACTAAAAACCTCAGACAACTCTGCTTCCGACAGACTTTTAATAAAATCAGTCAAAAGACTTTTTTCGGTTATCTCCTTATCACCAAAGTGATATTTAAGAATCGTTGCTACTGAAGTTAAACCACAAGAAAAATCCAAATCCTGCCTAACGACACCACCCCAACGCACCGCTTGCCAATCTGATTTATCACCATATTGATAAGTCGGTGTTTTGATATCGGTGGTGGCACAGCCAGCTAAGATAAGTAGAATTAAACAACAAACAAATTTGCTAAACTTTTTCACTAGAACAGCCTTGTCCATTGCAGACCAAGGATGAAATCTGGCGAGCTTTCATTCAAACCAAAAGAAACGCTCGGTTGGATGATGTTTTTCTGATTCAATGCAAAGGTAGCATTACCGGTAAGAAAGGCACTTTCGCTACTCGCTAGCACTTGAGGGGTGAATTTATAACCACCACTCAATTCAGCCCCAATCGCCAAGCGATGATTAAGCGAAAAGCCAAATCCAGCTTGATAACTAAAACCATCAAATTCATCACCACCGAGAGTCTTGGTGCCATGTAAGCCACCATACAAAAAGGCTGGATCGAAGTCTTGGTACAATGTAACGCCAGCCGTAACCGCAGTCCTATTGATTGAAGAATTTCCCGTACTGGTCGGTAGAGAAAAATTCGTCTGCAGAGTGATGGTTGGGCCATTATTTAGCTTTAGAATAGTAGCACTGCCACCAACGCTAACATTGCCAAAGTTGGTACTTGATTCAGTTTCATCAGTTAAGCCAAAAGCATCTTTGACTGAAGTTTTATTGTACACAATCGGTGCCCGAACAAAAATTTCGATTTTATCAGTTAAACCATAGTTGACCGATAAACCACCTTGCACACTGCGACTTTCTTGATGATTAAACAAAATCGTTCTTTCATCAGAAGTGTAGGATACATCGGCACCCACACGCCATTGATTGTTACTTAGAGTAACACTTTGGTCTTGTAGATATAGCTCATAAGCTTTCTTGACTTTTTCCTGCACGGCAATTTCTTCTGCAGCCGAACAAACATTGTTGGCTAAAAGACACAGTATTGTATAACTTAAGATTTTTACTTTCATTGGGAACTCCTCTACGAAATGTAGATTGACAAGGGACAAAAAATCTCACATAACTAATGAAATGTGAGTACTGTCAGAAATATGCCACAGATATACCAAGAAGTAAACTTGACAAAACACCCCCCAATCAGTGTATATTAACAAGCGGAAGTTAAGTTTAAAAACACGGAAGTTACTAAATAACAAACTAACCCTTTTTTAAACTAAACACAGAAGTTCTTCACATGAAGATACTGAAAAGATGTATAATAGCTTTGGCTATTGCATTAACAATGTTGGCCACAGCGCAAGCTGAAACCAATCTTTCTAAACTTTCAAAACTTACCCCTTTTGATGGTAAGGCAGCGATTGATGCATTTGTTTCTATGGGCTTTGAAGTCATTCCTCGGAGTGAGTTGGAGGAGGTGAGAGGGGAGGGGTGGGTGAAAGTAACCATCAAGGTTATTGATTGGCTTGGTAGAGCGGAAATTGTAGGACGTGGTCTTGTTTGGGTTGCAGGTAACTTTAAACCAAGAACTTGCGTATACAGTGGTTCATATAGTGCTAACTCTACCCCGAGTTATTGTTATTAACAGAACTTGCTCAAAATAGTTTAACCTTCAAAAAATTCCCCAATTCTGAAAAGGTTGGGGAATTCATTATTTTACTGATTATTAATAAAACTATCTCATGATTTCTTTTATATTTACTTTACAAAAAGTTAGAACAGACTTACAAAAAACTACTAGCGCTTCATTGTTAGGATTTAAAGTATTATTCTTAGTGCTTTTTTTGTCTTTACCAATCATATTTTCGTGGTATGAACAATCAAAATACTTGTTTATTGATATTCTCATCTTACTAGGAACAGTTGCGACGATAATTCTAGGTGGATATATAGGTTTTAAAACTATTAATAAGAAATTTACGTTTTCTGTATTTATTACTATAATATTCGCAGTTATTTGGAGACTTGAAGTTCTGTCCCTTTTTTTTGGATTAACTTTTTTTTACATGTTGCGAAGTGTAGGAGTGGAAGATTCGCAGTATAATTTGATTATACATAACATCGACATATTTAATAGTGGCACGATGGTAGGTGTCCTTCTGATCTTATTGCCAGTCTCTATTCACTATGTACTATCCGAACCTACACAAATTAATTAACTAAGGAGATTGAACTTCCTAATTAATTAGAGTAAAAGTGGGCAGGGACAATAAACCCTCCCTTTATAGTTTGAAGATATTTGATTTTATGGAAAAATTCATCTTAGGTTTAGTAATTATATTTTTTATTGTAATTTCATTATGTGACGTGTCTTCGTTGTTCAAAAATGCAAGGAAACAGGGTCAGGTACGGTTTAATCACAATACGCATGGTATAATAGGAAACAGGGTCAGGTACGGTTTAATCACAATACGCATGGTATAATAAATCATGCCAAGAATACCACGACTAGATATAGGACAAAATTACTATCATATAATAAACCGTGCAAATGCCCGGTTGCAAATTTTTAACAACGAAGAAGACTACGAGTTGTTTGAAGAGGTACTGCAAGACGCATGGGATATTTACCAGCCCAATATACTGGCGTATTGTGTTATGCCTAATCATTTTCATGTTGTAATAAAAACTAAAGAAGACGGTGAAATGTCTCAGTTCATGAAATGGTTCACCCAAACTCATGCCAGTAGGTGGCATGCAAAAAACAAAACCCATGGCTCTGGTAGTTTGTATCAAGGAAGATATAAATCGTTTATTATTCAGGATGATCAACATTTATTCACCGTGCTGCGTTACGTAGAGCGAAACCCTCTTGCAGCAAAACTGGTAACAAAACCACTAAACTGGAAATACTCCAGTGTCTATAGACGGTATGAGGGAAGTGTTGAACAAAAAAAGCTTTTGTCCTCATGGGCGATAGAAGAACCTGATAATTATCTTGATATTCTTACACAACCAATGACTCCTAAGGAAATAGAAAGACTGGAGCAGTCAGAAACTAAGAGTACTCCGTATGGAGACGAGGAATATGTACTTAATACGATAGAGCAGTACGGACTTAAGGCAACGGCAAGAAATTCTGGTAGACCAAAAATAGTATTATGACACAGATTAGTAATGAAAACCGTACCTGACCCTGTTACAAAAATAGTATTATGACACAGATTAGTAATGAAAACCGTACCTGACCCTGTTACCTCAGATTAGTAATGAAAACCGTACCTGACCCTGTTACCTGACCCTGTTACC
>JBEDID010000059.1:0-6002 GCA_041173745.1 Candidatus Parcubacteria bacterium
CCCCCGCAGGGTAGATTTAGACTGTACTTGCTCGGAGTAGTACATCGCGTTTCCGGCCGCTGGCACTGTTTCGATGAGTTCTGTGATGTACGCGGCGCCACCAACTCGATCGAGTTGGTTCATGTCTTTCAGCTTTGTAACCACCGACACTGTGTCGATTGGGTCACCTTTAGAAAAGATAAGTTGAATAGCTTCAAAAATAGCGCGGTGTTTATCGGCATAAAAACTATCCGGGTATACTGTCACCGAAATATCATGCATTACGTCAGGTTTGAGAATAATCGCTCCTAGTAAGGCTCGTTCAGCGGGGACGTTGTTGGGCGGGGTGCGTAAAGCACGGTTGTGTTGATCAGCCATAATTAGTCAGCATTCTAGCACGGAACCAATGTTGACTACTTTTGCACAGTGGTGTGGAAAGAGGGGATTGTATTAAAATCGGCAAGAACAGAAAGTTCTTGCCGATTTTAATTACTCCTTTGTCACCTTCGGGCCGTAATTCGTGTCTTCTAAGGTGTAGCCTTTTAGTTTGATGGCGTCTCTTAGGGTATCGGCTTCGATCCAGTTGCGGGCGATGCGGGCGACTTCGCGTTGGTCGATTAGGTCTTGTACGGCCGTTGGTAAGTCGTCGACGCTGACTACACCTAGGGATTGAACACCCTCTAACAAATTATCAGACAATCCAATATCAAGGATTTCATCCATTGACATTAATGTTCCGCACTTAGTTTTGTTGTCGAGTTTGTCATCTTTGAGCATGTCCCAAAGTACGGCAATTGCGCCAGGTGTATCAAAGTCATCAGCCAGCCGAGCATCAAATTTTTCTAGATAGTTTTCATCGGGAGTAGAGGTTTTTCGTTTAAAGTCCTCATACATGTAGCGCTTGAGTCGAAAGAGAGCTTGTTTACTGGCTTTTAGAGCGTCCCAAGAAAAGTTTGTGGTTGTTCGGTAGTGAGCAGTAAGGAGCCAGTAGCGATAGTCGTCGCCAGAAAATCCCCGGTCTTTTAGGTGGCGCATTGTAATAGTATTGCCTAGAGACTTGGAAACCTTGGTGCTATCAATGGTGATAAATTCATTATGTAACCAGTATTTTACAAACTCCTTACCAGTTGCTGCTTCAGATTGAGCAATTTCGGCGTTGTGGTGTATAGAAATATGGTCTACGCCGCCAGTGTGAATGTCAATCTGTTTGCCGAGAGTGTCCATTGCCATGGCGGAACATTCAATGTGCCAACCGGGGAAACCTTTGCCCCAACGACTGTCCCAGCCAAGTTCGCCCTTTTTCCAAACCGCAAAATCAGCGGGATGTCGTTTTTCAGAATTTACTTCTACTCGGGCACCGCTTTTAAGTTTCTTGAGATTAATTTTACCGAGCTTGCCATACTTTGGAAATTGAGAAATATCAAAATATAAGCCATCGCTGGTTTCGTAAGTAAAGCCTTTTTCATCTAGGGTTTTAATCAGGCTGATTTGTTTTTTGATGTAGTCACTGGCGCGTGCCCAGGTGGTGGGTGGAAGAATATTTAGTTCATCAAAATCCTCCTTAAAAGCTTTTATATAACGATCGGAGAGTTGGCGCATGGCATCTAGTGTAGTAGGCAAGCCTTCGCGTTTAAGGCCCTTCATCATCTTGTCTTCGCCAGCGTCGCCATCGTCAGTTAAGTGACCAAAATCAGTAAAATTGATAGTTTGGTTTACTATGTAACCATTACGAATAAGGACGCGTTTGACGATGTCTGCAGAAAGATAAGCGCGCAGGTTGCCGATATGGGCATAGTCATAAACTGTCGGTCCACAGCTATACATTTTTACTGTCTTGGAGTCGACTGGTACAAAAACTTCTTTCTTTCCGGATTCGGTATTATATAGTTTGACTTCACGCATATAAACTGGGGTTTTAGGGCCAAATAATTTAGTAAACATGTTTGTACAGTGTAGCAAAGATTTACTCTCACCAACAGCTATTTTGGTGTTGTTCAACTTTGTGCGATAATATCGAAATGTCTTTTCATCCAAATTTAATTAAAAAATCCGTGAATACAGTTTCTAAAAAATGGCTTGGTTACACAGTAGCCTTTTTATTCGCAACCGGAGCATTTTTCTCTGGTTTTCAACTCGGTCATGGGGGAGTATTGGCCAATAATCAATCAGCTAATATCTTTAGTTTTTTTACTTCCTCTGAACCCGCCGAAGCATCTTCCTCTAGACCAGACCTTGGTGAGTTTTGGAAGGTTTGGGATTTACTGGAACAAAAGTACGTAATTGGCACTGCTACAACTAGTGTTACCGATGAAGAACGAATTAGTGGAGCAATTGCTGGCCTGGTTGATTCTTATGGTGATCCATACACTGTATATTTCCCGCCAGTTGAAGCGGCTGCCTTTGACGAAAATATCTCTGGCAATTTTAGTGGAGTAGGAATGGAAGTTGGCTTACGTGACAGTATGGTGGTGGTAATTGCTCCGCTGGTAGGCACTCCGGCTGAAAAGGCTGGCGTGCTAGCTGGTGACGTTATTGTCAAAATTAACGGCACTTCAACCAAAGATATGAGGATTGACGAAGCTGTTAGTTTGATTCGTGGTGAAAAGGGGACGGTGGTTAATTTGCAGATTTATCGAGAAGGAGAAAAGGATTTTCTTGATATTCCGGTTACTCGCGATACTATAGACATTCCGACCGTAAAAACCGAAAAGATTGGTGATTCTTATATCATTTCCATTTACAGTTTTAACGCTATTGCAGAAGAACAAACCGCTAATGCACTTAAATCCTTTAAAGAAAGTGGTGCTAAAAACTTGGTAATTGATCTCCGTGGTAATCCAGGAGGGTTCTTACAAAGTGCGGTTGGAATTGCTAGCTACTTTTTACCAACCGGCAAAGTTGTCGTTCAGGAAAAATTTGGCGGCGATATCAAAGATGAAGTATTTCGTAGTTTAGGTCGTCAGATTAAAGAATTTACCCCTAAAAACTTAGTTGTTTTGATGGATAAAGGTTCTGCTTCAGCGTCTGAAATTTTGGCTGGGGCACTCAAAGATCATGGTGTGGCGACAATTATTGGTACTCAGAGTTTTGGTAAAGGTTCAGTTCAGGAGTTAGTTAAACTTAACGACGCTTCGGTAAAAATTACTGTTGCTCGCTGGTATACACCAAATGGAACGTCTATTTCACAAAGTGGACTGACTCCAGATATTTTGATTAATCGAACTCCTGCCAATCGGGTAGCGAATGAAGATCCTCAAAAAGATGCTGCTATTAAGTTCCTTAAGGGTCAAAAAGTTGAAAGTGAAACTGCCGATGGTAGTGAGACTATTGAATAGTCGCAAGAGTCAATCTGAACAAATTCTAAACAAATAATGAAAAGACTGGAGTATCTGCCGCGGGTTTGCTATGATACCGTCCAATATACAGAGTGTGTGTAATTAACGAGGCTAATATAACGATATGAAAATAATTCTTCTACAAGATGTAGCGAAGATAGGAAAGCGATTTGAGGTGGTTGAGGTGCCAAACGGTTATGCTCTTAATCAGCTCATTCCGAAAAGGATGGCAGAACTAGCAAATGCAATTAATTTAAAAAAAGTTGAACGAAAGCAAATCGAAGTGTCTGCTACCAAGGAGGCCGGAACTTCAAAATTTGAAGCTGCTAAATCAGCTCTGGTTGACCAAAAGATTAAAATTGTCGCTGATGCAAATGAACTAGGTCATCTTTTTAAAGCTGTGCACGAAGCAGATATTGTTACTGCCGCAGCTGAAGCTGGAATTGTGATTGATGCCTCTATGCTCAAGATTGATCATCCTATCAAGGACGTTGGTGAACATGCAGTAGTTATGGTTCAAGGGGAACATACTGCAACAATTACTATCGAGGTAATAAAGAAGTAAATTTTATGGATAAACTTACTCAACAGCTCAAGCCAATTGTTGGGCTTTTAGTAGTATGCGCTTTATTGATTGGAGGAGTAACTTGGTTAACAGGTGAAAAAACTAACACTAGTGAAGTTCCTTTGACTGACGTAAATAAAGAAATTCCTGCACCTTTGACCCCGGCCGCATTAGAAGCTTATGATGTAGATAAAACAAGTAATATGAATCCTATTGCCGTATTAAAAACAGATAAAGGCACTATCGAAATTGAACTATTTGAAGACCGGATGCCAATCACGGCTGGTAACTTTGAAAAACTAGCAGGACAAGGTTTTTATGATGGTATCAAATTCCACCGTGTGATTAAAGACTTTATGATTCAGGGAGGAGACCCAAATACTAAAACTGATAATGTGCTGACTTATGGTACTGGTGGCCCTGGCTACAGTATTCCTGATGAGCACGTAAAAAGTGACTTGCTGACTAATGTCCGGGGGACAATTTCCATGGCCAACAGCGGCCCTGACACCGGCGGTAGTCAATTTTTCATCAATTTAGTTGATAATACTGGTCTAGACTTTGATAAGGAGCCATCAACCTCACAACACCCAGTTTTTGGTCGAGTAATCGCTGGGATGGATGTTGTTGATGCTATTGGTCAGGTTAAAACTAATCAGCGTGGTTTACCTGATGAACCGATTGTGATTGAGTCAGTGACGATTCGTCGTTAATAAGTTGTAGAGCAATAAAAACCAGTTTTTTAACAAACTGGTTTTTATTTTATCTGGGGAATATAAAAGACGTCGGGCCCGCGGGCCCGACGTCTTTTATTACTTCAAACTACGCTGCTTGTACAACGTCTACAGCCTTCTTCATCACTTTTTTGCCGTTGAACTTTGTCTTACGCATGTTGCGGAAGGAGACGACGCCATTTACAACTGAAAAAATAGTATGGTCTTTTCCGACCATCACGCCCTTTCCAGGTTCAATTTTAGTGCCTCGCTGACGAATGATGATTTCGCCAGGCTTAACTGTTTGTCCGTCTGCGCGCTTCACTCCAAGAAATTTTGGTTGTGAGTCACGCAGGTTTTTGGCGGTACCGCCGGCTTTCTTGGTTGACATACTATTGCTGTATAATGGTTAGAATTTAACTGGGTGAGTATACGATATATGTTAAGAAAATTCAAGTCCTTCATTGCCGATGATGCTATATTTACAGCGCTGCTTTTAATTATGGTCGGAGTTATTTCCTTCGGACTCGGTCGTCAATCAGCGACTGAGTCGTCAATAAACGGCTTAAACAAGAGCTCTGCGGGAGTAATATTTACCGAATCACCATTTTCAAACCCTATACAAAAGACCAATCCTGTTGCCTCATCGACTGAAACAACAGCCGTCAAGATTCCAACTTCTGGTCAATTAGTAGCTTCCCGTTCTGGAACAAAATATCACCTAACTAGCTGTCCAGGTGCGAAACAAATAAAAGAAGCCAACAAAATTTACTTCGACACTGTGGATAAAGCCCGCGCGGCCGGCTACACCCCAGCTTCTAATTGTCCTGGGTTGCAGTAAAAAAGCCCCAATTTATGGGGCTTTTGTTTATTTGAGTGAAATGGATTTAGTTTTGGCACGGACCCATGTTCTGTAGAAATAATCCAATGCTTCAGCCGTGATTTCATGTTCATGATATAGAGAGTCTCTGTCTTCTAGAGGTAATAACTCAATATCACAAACAGCATCATTAGGAACAAATAAAGTTTCGTCGTCGTCTTCGGATATCGCTCCGTAGTTACAATATTGATTAAATATCGGACCGGTAGTTATCCAGTTATCGTTGAATATTCTATAACCACTAACTAAAAAACCCTCTTTCAAAACTTCACGCCAGAGAAAATATCCCGGTTCGACCGGTATCCTCATTGATAAATTATCGACGTCAAATTCAATTGTGTCCTTCCGTAAGGTTACAAGAAAAACATTACGCAAAACAATTAATTCATTTTCATCATCAAAGCGTTCGGCTGTTTGAATTATCAAAAGATTTTGATTGAGTTTACGTAAACCTAATTCTTGTATTCTTCGGTATTGCATACAAATCACAAATGGATCATATACACCATTACAAGCGACTAATATAAAGT
>JBEDID010000060.1:0-5911 GCA_041173745.1 Candidatus Parcubacteria bacterium
GCAAATTCATCAGAACTGAGTATGACCAATAAATTATCAACCGTTTTTTCTGGGGCTGTGGCAGCCATCACTTTGAGTTCACCCCCACCCGATACTTTTAAAAAGACATCATTTACTTGGTCAATTTCGACATAAGAAATATACCAATTATGCTCAGCCAAAAGGTTGACCAGTGTTAGAAGATTAGCGAGTGATTCTGGTGTTGTGACAGTAGTACCGATAGCAGGGTCCTCGCCAGATTTAACAAAGCGAAGAAAACTTCCACCCGTGAGTTGCGGAGCATGTCCAAAAGCATAACCAAATTGATCTAAGAACAAACAATCTGGCTGTTCGGTTGCCTGACACCACAAGGCTTGTGGAAGATATTCATCGAAAGTGACTTTTAGCTCGGCACCACTAGTCCGCACAGCAGCTATATTATGTATACGCTCGACAGAAGTGAGGGCTGAGACTATTTCTTTGTCTGGATACAGCCACGCAAACCGCCGGGGTATCAAGCCTAAATATTCCCCTTCTAACACTTTTTCTACTTGAGATTTCAGTTCCTCATGATTAATTGTTTCGCCACCGGATACTTCAATTTGACTAATTGTCAGCGATTCGATTCTACTACCGTACCAGATTCCGGTTATTATTAACGCTACAGTAGCAATCACCACCAAACCAACCCCGATTTGCTTAAACAAAACAATGGTGTTCGGGTCTAATTTAGTGCGCAAAAATTGCATATTGCCACTATCGTAACACAATAAAGAGGATTTATATTAAGTGAAGTATATAAAAAATCCAAACGAAAGCAGCAATCCAATCATAGTGGAAAATATTATAAAGATACGGAGATTTTTATATTCAGTATTATAAAAAATTTTTTTAAAGCCCACATTAAAATTATCTGTTGGGTTAGCATACTCGTCTGACAATGATTCATCGCCATTGTCTTGATTTCTTTTTTTATAAATCGCAATTGATAGAAAACTTAAAAAAAGTAGGACACTAGGATCAGTTAAAGAATTAAATAAAAATTCCTTACTGAAAATTCCAGTTATGAGTGCTAGAGCTATATTTTCATCAATAATAAAATAAGTAAGGAGAATAACTATAATGTAAGTTGCCACCAAAACACTACACGTTAACCAAATCAATGAATATTTTTTCACAAGATAATGAATATAATAATTAATAACCAATGAATGCACAATCCAAACATGAGTACAAAACCTTCCTTAATCTACCCAATCTTCTCCTTCCCAAAATACGGCCGCAGCACTTCCGGAATAATTACTGAGCCATCGGCTTGTTGGAAGTTTTCCATTAGTGACACTAGAATCCGCGGCGTTGGGATAGCGGTACAGTTTAATGAATGAGCATAACGAACCTTCCCTTCATTATCGCGGTAACGAATATTAAATCTCCGCGTTTGAAAATCATGGAAGTATGAAGCTGAACTAATCTCACGATAAGTCTTCTCACCCGGAACCCACAACTCGATATCGTATTTCTTTACTTGTCCTTGTCCCAAATCACCGCCGCAGTTTAATACAGTACGGTACGGGATATTCATTGATTCAATAAACTCTTCAGTATTACGATTGAGCCACTCGTGCCAAGTTACACTTTCTTGGTGCGAAGCTTCACACAACAAAACTTGTTCCATTTTATAAAATTCATGTACACGAATTAGACCACGTGTATCTTTGCCATGACTTCCTGCCTCACGACGATAACACGGTGAAAAGCCAAGAAACTTAATCGGGAATTGCGCTTGCTCGAGAATCTCGTCGGCAAAATAACCCATGACCGAAACTTCGGCTGTCCCAATTAGATAATCCTCATCTTGAGTCCGATAAACGTCATCGGCATCATTGGGCAAATGACCTGTGCCGTAAAGATTAGCCTTACGAACAATCGTCGGTGGCAATACTGGAATAAAACCTTTCTTTCCAAAAAAATCGTTGGCATAGTTCCAAATCGCCCAAGAGAGTCGAGCGCCGTCGCCAAGCAAATAGTAACCGCGAAAACCATGAACTTTAGTACCACGCTCAAAGTCGGCCATATTATGAGTGGTCATTAGTTCGACGTGGTCTTTGGAAGGAAAGGAAAAGTGAGTTTCTTCACCCCACGTTTTTATTTCTTCGTTATCAGCATCACTGTCACCGTCAGGGACCGACATGTCAGGAATATTTGGCACTTGTAGCATCAAAGATTGCCACTCCTCGATAATTGGCCGCAAAGCTTCTTCATCTGCCTGAATCTCAGCTTTAAGCGCCTGCATTTCAGTAATAAGTTGTTGGCGAATGATTGGGTCTTGTGCTTGAGGAATACCGTCAGAAACTCGGTTTTGTTCGGCCCGTCGTTCTTCGAGTCGAAACATAACTTCCCGCCGAGAGTCATCAATCACCACCAACCGATCGAGGTCAATGGTAATTTTTTTCTTCTTAGCGGCCAATTTGACGAGATCAACGTTCTCGCGAATAAATTTGATGTCTAACATAATACTGATGATTATACACGAATCAATCGTGCTGAGTAGAGCTAAAGGTTAAAATTTACCCCATTACTTCTACCGTTTCAGTCTGAAAAGCAATCGCTTCTTCCTGAACAATAGATTCTAATTGAGGGTAAAGGTCTAACAAACCACTAAATGTGTCTTTCACTTCTGAATCCGCAGTGACATATTTTTCCAATTGACTCACCTCCTCTTCATTGAGTGTGAGCAAGAGTCTATTTATTGAAGAATCAATAATCAACATCCCTACCCGATCTAAAAAAGCCTGCTGTTCATCTTTGGTCATTTTCTCTACCCCTAAAATAGTAGCTACACGTTGCGGTAATTCTTCAGTTTCCATATTATATATTCAGTTAAATTAATGAATTGGTTTAATTTTTTCAAAACTAGCAACTCCATTTTTGTAAGTCACCTCCCCTCCTACTTTGTATGTGTCTGTGAACAAACCTTCATTTTTAATAATCGACGTAATAATTTCATACTTACAATCAATAACATCTTCAGGCTTAGGACTTCAAACTAAGATTAGCACGGAATTCTTCAACCATATTTGACGTTGCACCAGCTGGCAAACTATCAGCTAAATCATTTAATCTTTCAGTCTGGAGCTGCAGTGATTCATCTTTGGCTTTTTCCAGCATGAATTTGACTATCTCACCTATTTTTACCACGTCGGTAGAAATGATTTTGTTAGGGTCGCCGCTACTGATTCCAAACTCCCGCCATTGATCTGGTGTGGTACCAGGATCATGCATATTCCAAATACTGGTAGAAGTTTCTGGCAGCATTTTTTCTACAAATCCGTAAGTAGCTGTCCAGTTATGATTAATGTTATCAGCAGCTTCATGTGGCAAATCTATTGCCCCCTCTCTATAGCCGTCATAGATTGTCTCAACTAAACGATTATGGAGTACGCCTGGCCCAGCACCGGTAAATTGATAAGTTTCAGCTAAATAGGCATCGTTAATTCGAGGAGAATAATCCAACAACTTGATAGAATTTAGTTTATTTTCAAAATCTGACTGACCAAAATCAACCAGACTTTCATTCAAATTTGCACTAGCATGTCCCGACAAAACTTCAGCACCAGACTTAGGATAAACGTTATAAGAATTCAAGTCTTTATGATCAACATTTTTCAACCCTTCAGCCACAGTGTGTTCTTTACTTACAGCATCCTGTACGTGTATATGAGTAGTTGTTTCGGCCATAGTAGAATGTTCTAATGAGAGTTCGACAGGAACATTTACACTCGCAGCAGATTGAGCGGCTTGATGAACAACATCAATTGGTAGGACTGTTTCTGTTGGAACTTCAATATTCACATTCCCGCTAGCGGAGCGCATTTTGTCGAGCAAAGCTCCTACATCAATCTTCTCACCAATTTGAATATGACTTGGGTCACCGCTACTAATTCCTAAGGCATGCCATTCGGCTGGAGACAACGTTGAAGCAACATGTGAAGCGTTGGTCATCTCGGGGAATGATTGATAAATGTAATGAGCAATTTGATGTTCGTCGACTCCCGCCGGTAGCACAAATTCACCACTAGCCACGCGTTCTTTGATTGTATCAAGCAAAATACTGGAGACGTTTTCATTTCGCAATACTTCGTGTGAAATTTTAAGTGCTTCACTAGTCGCTGCGACTGCTTCAGAAGCACTGGGCACAATGTCTGGACTCAGATAATCTGCTTGCATTTTATCTATTACCACATTAAGGTCACCAGCATCAGGAACCTGGTTTAGTACAGCATCCAATTGAGTCATGTCTGCAGCTTTATCAAGCAAAGAACTAAATTCTGTTGAATTTGGCACTTGTCCAGCGAGGGCGGCCACTTTTTCTTCAACATTCAACTTATCAGCAATAAAATTAATGTCTGAATTCAAGTGTTCCGTTCCACCAAAAGCCCCGCCCACCGACATTGTGGCGCCAACTGCTCCAATCTTACCGGCTGTTTTCAAGCCTTGAGCGTAGCGAGCATAGTTAAAATATTCTGCTTCCAGTTTATCAAGGTCAACATTATCACCCTCCATTTTATGCATCACAGTATCTGCTCCCACCTCCTTTGTGACATCGGACAATTTACCAGCAGCATAATTTACCGCCATACCAGCTAAAGCAGCCGGTGCATTAAACACTCGATACGCAGTATAACCATAGGTCATGTAGCCAATAGTTTTTAGAGCGGTGGGACTAAGTTTCATTTTAGACAGCAGATTTTGCTTTACTTCTCTAGCCTTTTCCGACAAAAGTGTACTTTGTATCTCCAATCTCTTTTCGGCCGGATTGAGAATATGTCGTTCGGCCACCAGTGTATTGATTTGTGGATAGGTTATCGGATCTAACAATGACTGTTCTGAAACTTTATTATCCACCGCCGGCTCATGGTCGCGATTAAGTCGCTCGGCGATTTTTTGGTAGGTACCACTGGTTTGGGCATACTCGTAGTAAGCTTTGTTTGCAGCCATGAAGGTATTGTAAGATCCTTTAACTTCATCACTCATACTGCCGCGACCAATCCCAAATAACTTTTTAGCAAAACCCCGCTGTTTATAATCCTCATCTAACGCAGTGTAATATTCTCGCTCTGAGGCTTTGAATTCACCCTTGAGTCGCAAGTACTCAGCTTTTTCTTGTTGTTTTTCAAGAGCTTCTACATTTAATTCAGGTTCGGTTTCCAATTCATCTTCCGTTACTGTTTCAGTTTCGGATTCTGTCTCAGTTCTCTTCTCTAGATTTACTTTTTTAGCCTCAATATCATTCATCAAAGTAGTATATTCGCCAAAATCTATTTTACCGTTTTCATACATATCTTCAGCATCTATAATCTCCTCTTCTATTCTAAGCAACTTATCAGCCATATCTTCTTCTATTTCTTCAGCTGGTTTTACATTTTTTTCTGAATCATTTACTGCTTCTGGCTGAATAGTCTGTTCTTCTAAAGAACTGGACGGCTGTTGGTATTTTTCAGATGCTTCGTCTAAATCAGGTCTTGGAACTAACTCCAACTCCTCTTTTAGATCCGGTCTAGGTTCAAGTTCCCAAGTTGAAGAATCATTTGGATCTCCCATTTTTGGTTCTGATATTTGTTCTAAGTCTGACACAGACTCCAACTTCCAGGTATTAGGATTATTCGGGTCTCCTTTATCAGAATTAATATTTCGTGGCTGAGAGAAACGTTCATTCATAAAAAATAATTACAATCAATAAAAACCGCTATATAAAAATATTGTACCACATTGATTCTAGCCACTTGCTAGAACAAGTGGTATTACTCTTAGCAGCTGGTGTGTTAGGATTTTTGTATGTCATTTTTGATTCGTGAGTTGCCGGTTGGGGAATTTCCCTTAGGCTTAAGGGAAATTCCCCAACCGCCCACGAAGCTTAATTTTCGGGGTACAA
>JBEDID010000061.1:0-5789 GCA_041173745.1 Candidatus Parcubacteria bacterium
GCGCTAAAGCGCCGGCCCGTTTCGTCATCACCCCCTTCCCCTTTTTAAAAATCAAACCCCTACCCTATAAACTTTCAAACTAAAGTTTAAAAATTTAATAAAGTGGAGAAAATAAAGTAATGAATACCCTAGTTTCTCCTTCACAATCATCTCGAAAAGATGTCCTCAAATTCACCATTTTCTTTAATGATTGTTAGTTGGCGTTCTACACCAGTAATCCGACTCAACCAGTCAGGAATAATTTTTTCTATGAAAGATCCACAGGGAGGATTATCGAAATATAAATAATCCATTTGTGCGTCACTTCTCAACTGACAATAATCACGAGCCTGCAGGAACAAACCTGGAGCTAAACTTGTCTGAATATTCCAAACTTGAGTTACAATAATCCTTCCACCAGCTGCAGCTGCGAAGCAACCTAACTCTTGAGCCGGACCAACATAAGTCCCCCCTTGAGCAGGAATAAAATATATGTTGTCTTTTTTAGTGAATTTTTTAAAAACATATTCACCAGAAAAACTTTTTATAACTAAGCCTCTGGAGTCCACCGACACTTCCTCGCCTGCATCCTCGATAGACGCAAGTTTTGTTGTATCTAAAATAAAGTCCATTACTCTAATCTTTGCTTTCATGACATCCCCCTTTTCTATTTCTAGAAATAGTAGTCCTTAGTGCAATATCGTCATGTGATATTGCGGACAGTTTAAAATCAAAAGAACAAACTTCTATAAGTTTTTAAAATGATTTTAAAAACTTAATAAAGCGGAGAAGATTTTAACATGGTACTTCTCCGTAGACCAGCAATGAACTTAGATTATTAGTTCTCCAAGTTGATGTAACCTGAATATTCATGTCTGAATATTTACTTCTCTAGCAATAGAGAAAGTGAAACGTTATAGCAACCCTACAGATCAGGTAATGGTATAAACTTAATCTTTAATTACTACTTGAGTAGTATAACAGAATAATTATTTTTACATAACGAAACTCAACGTCGTTTGCAAATATATAAAAGTATGATAATTTAATACTTATTATTAATACATAATTTTATGTCTACCATCTCAGTCCCCCTCAACGCCCAAGCTGAACAAGAATTGAAAGAATTAGTCGAAATCACTGGCGCCAACCGTGTCGCTGTTATCCGTAGAGCAATTGAGAAATATCGTGAAGAAGAAGCGGTTAATGCTCTCTTACAATCCGATCGAGAAATCTCGGAAGGTAAGGTCATTCGTGGCGATTTAAGAAAGATATTAATGACAGAATAACAATCATTACATGATTATTATTTCTATCACTCCACAGTTTAGAAGAATGTTCAAGAAGCTAGAGCAATCTTTGCAGGAAGAAGCCTTAGAAAAAATCGAGCTTTTTAGTGATCCAACAAATCATCAATCTTTGAAGGCTCATAAACTAAACGGTGCCCATAAACACCGACATAGCTTCTCCGTCAACTACAAAACCAGAATTGTCTTCACTTTTACTTCTCCTACCGAAGCAATTCTCACCGCCATCGGTTCTCATAAGATTTACAACTAAACTTTGTCTGTATTACGTACAAATATTTTCATAGAATTACAAAACCAGCCGGTACCCCTTTAGGGGCACCGGCTGGTTTTGTATATTGCAATCTTTCTTAAAATTTTTAAAATTGTTTTAGATGCGAGGCGTGCAAGAATAAATGAAAAAAGGAGCTTCGCGACTATTTTGAATTTACGTCCCAATTTGTCCCCTTCCAAGGACAAATTGCTGGACGCTTATATATCACAAACAAAAAAAACAACTCCTGATGAAGTTGTTTTTTGTTTGTAGATTTTACGGTTTTCTTCTAATACTCGCGCATTGAGATTTGAGCGTCTAAGCGTCGAATCAAATCGAGCACTACTGACACTACAATAAGTACAGCAGTTCCTCCAATCGCTAACGTCGCTACACCAGTTATAATTTGCATTGCAACTGGCAGAACGGCGATTACAGCGAGGAAGAAAGCTCCTACTAGAGTAAGTCGTGTAACCAAGTTACCTAAGTACTCAGAAGTATGATTACCTGGTCGGATACCTGGGATGAATCCCCCACTGCGCTGTAAGTTCTTTGCAATCGCATCTGGATCAAAAGTTACAGCGGTGTAGAAGAACGTAAAGAGTAGTACCAAAGTAAAGTACACTCCTCCGTACGCCCATTGGTTGGCCAAGAAATTAGTTACTACTTCATTTGCGTGTGCTACCCATGGCAAATCAAAAGCCGAAAGGATATTGAGCACCATTTGTGGGAAGAGAATAATCGAGAGCGCGAAAATGATGGGAATCACTCCGGCCTGATTAAGACGCATTGGTAAGTATGACTGACTTGAACCGTAGGTTGAACCACCACGACTTTGTTTAGCATAAGTGATTGGCACCGGTCGTTCTGCCTCTGTCATCACTACAACTGCAAATATGATTGCAATGGCCACAACTGTAAATCCGAGATAAAGCGGCAATTGTGATGCGTCATACGAGTAGTAGAGTTGAGCAAATTTGGCGGGCATTGCAGACACAATACCAGCAAAGATAAGGATAGAAACTCCGTTTCCAATACCATACTCGGTCACTAGTTCACCAATCCACATCAAGAGGACTGAGCCGGCCACAATTAGGATTACGTTTACAACGAAATCAAAAGTTGATAGACCAGCAATTACTCCCTGACTCTTAAGCAAAGTAAGGAAACCAAAACCTTGCAGAATTGCGAGCGGTAACGTGAGCATACGACTGTACTGCGTGAATTTAGCTCGACCAGCTTCCCCTTCTTCGGTGTACATACTCTTAAGAGCAGGTGACATAACTGTAAGGAGCTGCATGATAATCGAACCAGTAATGAATGGACCTACTCCAAGCATCACAATCGAGAGGTTGGCGAGGCCACCACCCGAAAAGATATTTAAGAGTCCGAGGAATTGGTTGTTTGTGAAGAATTGTTCGAGCACCGCTTGATCAACTCCTGGAATTGGAATTGTTGCCAAAGCTCGGAACACCACTAACGCTCCAAGTACGAAAAGTACTCGATTACGAATAGCGGGTTCGGTAAATATAGCTTTTAGTTTATGTAGAAAATTTTGCATAAACGTATAGTACTGGTTATTTAACTGTTCCGCCAGCCGCCACGATTTTTTCTTTGGCTGACTCTGAGACCTGACAATCTTCTACGATAAGCTTTTTAGCTAGAATTCCATTACCAAGAATTTTAACTTGTGGAGCTCGTCTTCGTACGTTCATGATAACTCCTGCCTTCACAAGAATACTTGGAGTTATCTTTGCACCAGCTTCGAAAGCTGCTTCCAGTGCTGACACGTTAATCACAACTGGTAGAACTCGTTCGGCATTTACTGTCCGAGCTCGATTCTTACCATGACCGCGAAGTTTAGGAATTTTCTTAATAAACTCACGCATTTCTGGACGAGTACTGTTACCAGCTCGAGCAGTCTGGCCTTTGTGACCACGACCTGACATTTTACCGCGCTTACCACCACGTCCGATCCGACGAGCGGTCTTTCGGGGAGTAGTCGGCTTTAATTCATGAAGTTGCATAGACTAGATGTTCTTAAGTTGCTTAAGCGCCTCGACTGCAGCGCGTGCGTTGTTAAGCTTGTTCTTACTACGAGAGAAAATCTTAGCAGTAATGTCTTTAACTCCTGCGAGTTCTAGTACAGTACGGACTGAAGAACCGGCTACTAGTCCACGACCAGCGGCTGGCATCATCATCACTTCACTTGAAGCATACTTTACGTGTACGTCATGTGGGATGCGACCTTCTTTACTCATTACTACAGTAATCATTTCTTTCTTTGCATCGCGAACTGCCTTTTCGATAGCGAGTTGAGTGTCACCGGCCTTACCGATACCAACTCCTACTTTGCCTTTCTTGTCTCCAATCACCATTGCAACTGAGAACGAGAATCGACGACCTCCAGCCATCACACGAGTTACTCGACGGATGCTGATAATCTTTTGGTCGAATTCAGGACGTACGCGTTCTGGGCGACCACCACGACGGGGTCGACGGTTACCGCCGGCGCCACCAGGACCTCCTGGACCACCTCGGCCTCCATTTCCACCACCCCGACGATGAGGACCACGTTGGTTCCCTGCGCCAGCTGGTGCATCGGTTGCAGCTGCCACTGTGGGCGCCGCAGCTGTAGGTGTTACCACCACAGCTTCTGACTTGACGTCAGTTGTAGCTTCCTGCTGTTTTTCTTCTGACATTATAGTAATGTTTAGATTTAATAAATGTAAACTCTTTAATTGAGCTTTGAGGTTTTGAAGTTAGAACTTCAGTCCTCCCTCTCTAGCACCAGTTGCTAGTTCAGCAACGATACCTTGGTAACGATAACCACCGCGGTCGAAAACCACTTCTGCAATACCAGCCGCAATTGCCTTTTTAGCAATTTCTGCTCCTACTGTTTTAGCTTTTTCAACTGGTGTTCCAGTTCCTACTTTTCGTGAATCAACGGCCGCTAGCGTCTTACCAGCTTCGTCATCAATGAGTTGTGCGTACACAAACATGTTACTACGAAATACTGCCAAACGTGGTCGAACAGCTGTTCCAGATACTTTGTGACGAAGACGCTTGTGGCGCTGTTGTCGCATCTGTGTTTTGTATTGTGACTTTTCCATAAAATATATGACTTAAGACTATACAGCCTTCTTACCTTGCTTGCGGATAATGAATTCACCTCGGTAACGAATACCTTTACCTTTGTATGGCTCTGGCTTCTTTACTTTACGAACGTTGGCTGCGAACTGACCAAGCGCATCTTTGTCAGAACCAGTTAGAGTGATAACGTTCTTCAGCACTTCAGCTGTAATACCTTCAGGAATTGCTAGTGGCACTAAGTGAGAAAATCCCACACTAAGCACTAGATCATTCCCTTTTACTTCTGCTCGATATCCTACTCCTTCAATTTCAAGAATACGAGTGTAACCTTCTGTTACTCCAGCAATCATATTTCGAAGATGAGCTGCGTAAGTTCCCCACAAAGCTGGTGCTTTATCGGTATTACCAGGAATCAAAGTGATAGTATTTTCTTCAATTTTAATTTCAACGTCTTTTCTTACTTCACGTGTCAAAGTTGCTTTTGGACCCTTAACGGTTAGCAGACCATTTTCAAACGTGACAGTAACACCGCTGGGGATAGTTACTGGAATTTTTCCTAATCGACTCATATTTACCAAATGATGAAAAGTTGTTCACCACCAACTTTCTTCTCCTTAGCTTCCTCATTGGTGAGAATGCCGGCTGGAGTTGAAAGAATCATGTGTCCCTTTCCAAATTTAACCGGGTGTAAATCGGTAACCTTCGTGTATAGACGTCGACCAGGTTTTGAAAGTCGTTTTACACCACTAATGCGGTGTGATCCGTTTTCAAAACGTAGTGTCACTTCGAGGGTTTTTTCTTGTACTAGTTTACCTTTTGAGGTAACAGAGGTTACATAACCAGCTGCTACTAATTTTGTGAGAACTGCTAGTCGTAGTTTTGAAAAAGGAACTGAAATGTTACCTTTGTTTACTGCGCCTGCGTTCTTCAAGCGAATTATTAAATCGCCAATTGTGTCGCCTACCATGATGATTTTCTTACGCCTGGTATATGTCCTTCGTGTGCGAGTTCGCGGAAGCAAATTCGACACATATCGAAGTCACGCATGTAACCGTGCACACGCCCACAGAGCTTGCAACGACGGACAACACGCGATTTGAACTTTGGTGTCCGCATTGAGCGGATGATTAAAGCCTTTCGTGCCATTTCTTTTGTCT
>JBEDID010000062.1:0-5773 GCA_041173745.1 Candidatus Parcubacteria bacterium
GGTTAATGGGGTCAGTCACGGTTCTTTACGTAAATGAATGGCTTAATATTAAACACCCTTTGGTCTCCCCGACCCTCTTGTTGTTGAAGTTAAGTCATACTTACCAATCATGTTAAGAGTCCAATTAATATCACCAAATGGTTTCCCTTTAGTTACACAACCCCGTATTTCTTCAGCCATATTGTCATTTTGTTCATTCACCCACGCAATGTAATCTTGAGGCATATCGATTGGACATTCTGAAATGAATTTCTTTTGTCCCGCTATTTTATTTTCCCTTCTGGGTAAACTTGACCATTTCCAATCTTCTGCTTTTTTTACTAGTTTTGCTCGCAGAGGGTTTTGTTCTACATACTTTAGAAGTTGAAGTAGGTATGAGTTAGTTTGTACAAGGAATGATTTATATCGTCCTTGATACAAATGTCCTGATCCGATTGTTTTGTGTTGTACATGATATTTTCTTGTGTGAGAATTTGTGAACCATTTCATAAATTCCTGAACATCCCCATCGTTGCGCGGGTAGAGCACTAAGTGAAAGTGGTTTGGCATAATACAATAAGCGAGTATACGCATGTCTGTTATTTCCTGCGCATCTTGAAGGAGTTTTTCAAAGAGCTGATAGTCTTCGTCTGTATCAAATATTTTTATTCGAGCGTTAGAGCGGTTTATGACATGGTAAATTTCTCCACCTATATCTACTCTAAGCTGTCGTGGCATTGGTGAAATTATACCACATGTTACCTTATTAAACCGTGACTGACCCTATTATCCATTATTAAACCGTGACTGACCCTATTATCCACACGACACTTGCTTTTTTGTAAAAGTATTTTATTTTATCTATGGCTGAAAGTCAGAGTGTTTCTGATTGGCCTATACCTTATATAAAGGAGTCCAACATGGACAGAAAAAATTTGAGAAACCCGCACGAACCTGATGGTTTCATTACTTCCAGCATCACCCGCAAAGGCGCTATTAAGGTCTGAGTAGCTGTCAAGATTGGTACGAACTCAGTCGAAGTTCGCGACACGAAAGACGTTAACAGTCCAACATTGTCGTTCACTCACGCAGAGTGGGATGCCTTCATTGGCGGAGTAAAGCTTGGGGAATTCGACCTCGTCGCCAAGATGAAAGAAGCCGCATAGTGCGCTAACTGTTCTACCTAGTGGAGAGTCTGAAATATGATTCTCCGCTTTTTTTATATATAATTAGTACATGAAACTCTATTTAATCCCAGCCTATAAGGAAACAATTCGTAATCAAGGTTACAAGCGCATCATCAAGGTCGCTGAGACTGCAGGCTATGCCGTTGAAGTTCTGAATTTACAAATCCAAAATAAAAGATTCGAAGACGTAATTTCTGATGGAGTGAAAACAATTAATCAAGATAAAAGTAAGCAGAAAGCTATTTTGGGCTTCTCCACCGGAGCTTTGATTGCTTACCAAATTTCAACCGGAATAAAATTTGATAAGGCATACTTTTGTTCACTATCACCTATATTAGGCAAAGACATTCCAAAAACCGCTCAAATATACGTAAAATATTTTGGTAAAGAAACTGTTTTAAATCTCAGACAGCAAGAGTATGGCACTTCCCTAGCCAAAGAAACTTTTTTCTTTACAGGTGACAAAGAAGGAAGAAAACTAATTGGAAGAACAAAATTACTCGCAGAAAAATGTGGTGGAAACTTAATTTTTATTAAAGGCAACGAACATGAACTGAATGCGAGTTATACCAAAGAAATTTCTCTGAAATTATAGACATTCATTACTAAACGGTTCCAAATCGTTCCCCTTAGGGTCACGAGTATAGAAAAAGCGCTTCTTCGGAAGCGCCTTTTCTATTCGTGAGCCCACGAGTAAACTTGCTGGGAGCAGGTTTACGTGGGAATCGAAGCTGTTGCCAGCTATGATTGTGAGTGCAGCGAAACAATCTAGCGACAACGGATACTGGTCGCGTAACGACCGATACTCCCCGCGGGATCACAACAGGATATTTTATTATAAAAGGTACCTATGAACCGTGCCCCCAACATGAGCGACTACATCCACCCCAGTGACGCCGGCTATGAGATTGCAGCAAGTCGGATTTTACCGGTGGTGGCAGAAGCTTTGTCAGGCAAGTAACTGTTAGGACAAGTTGTAGTTCAAGCTTTAATCAACCCTGACCCTATTATCCCTACGAGTAAACCTGTTAGGAGCAGGTTTACAATCTGCGGAGGCCTTTCCTTGGTAACCATCCTACTATTCATCAACTTAAACCTTCAAAGCCAAGTCACGGACAAACTTTGATACACTTTTACCGCTTGCTTTAGCATTTGATTCTATCTTCTTTCGCTGTTCAGCAGTTGTGCGAAATCTGATGGTATCAGATTGCTCTTCTTGATACGACTGTTCAGCCTCAATCAAATTTGGTAAATCCAAGATAAGTGCACCAACATCTTCTGAGGCGAACTCCTGTCCGACACAAGCTGCCTTGCAGTCGACATATATCATATTATTCTTTTGTTCAGTTAGAATGTATGAGTGTTTCTTGTTTCCAACAAATACCGCGCCGTTTGTTGTTTTCATATACTTATTTATTATTTTAACTATTTATTATATTAATCCTACGTTGCGCTTCTTTTTTCATATATGACTTACATTCATTATTATGAACGGCTATAATCAAATCTCGTTCAAACAATGGGTGTTTATACTTTACGTGACTACCTTTGGCTCCTATCTTTTCAAATTCATACCAACGTAAAATTTTTTGTAGATCCTTGTAACTAATACTGCTTGGATCAAGCATAAACTTGTCATATAATTTGTCGCGCTGGGTCATAAATAGTTTAAAATTAGATGTGGTTTACAGTGCGACTTGTAGCTACAATATCAGATTGTAGCTACAAATGTCAACTGTTCAATCTATATCACGGTTCTTTACGACGGGAAATGTGTGGAAGTATCTTGCGGATACCTTTCCTTGGTAAGCTCAACATGTCCTGTGTACATTTGTGCTGGACCTTACTGATACTGAATATAAATTGGTTTTGGGTGAAGTGACAGGACTTCTGCTGGTGTCAGAAGTCCGGTACTTGGGGGCTTTAAATCGTTTTTATAAAAAAGTTTCACCCCCGTGAATTGAACAGGCTCTGGCACAATGACGTTTGCATATGTGCCACGCTTAAGGTCTTTTGAACCCCAACCGTCCATCACCATCACAACTTGGACTTCTGGCGTGGGAGCAATTCTACTACTCCCCGTCACCATATTCTGAGTGAATCGGTGCACCAAAAGTACCTTTGGTGGCAGTTCATTCTCACGCACAATGTCGGAGAGATAATTGATGACATAGTTAATATCTTTAGCGTCATAAGTACCAACAACCGTACCAGGACGATCGCCAGACTTCATAGAAAACTCAGGATCAATTGCAAAATGAACATCTGGTCGTATTAGGTATTTTTTAAATTTTGGTAATTCTTTTTCAATCGGACTTAGTCCCGTTTGGATGTCCATAATAAGTATCCCTTCAACCTCTTGTGCCAAAGCATAAGCCTTTTCAATCTCAGCATCTGGCATGACAGCTCTATACATACCATCAGCGCCGCCATCCGCTTGAGCAACCATGGCGATATATTCGATAGCGGGCAGCACTGGAGTGTTAGGGTCGGCCGCTTCCCACTCGGCTCTGGTATTTGCGAGGCGCCTGATTACTTCAGCTGGCTCATACTCACCCAAAACACCCATCTTCCGCGAATAAAAGTTGCCGTAGTAGGCGAGAATTCGTTGAAACGGTAGAATTGCTCCACCTTGCGGGTATGGAGCAGAAGCTGGCCATGATTTTCCCTTAATCAAGACATTGGTAGCACTGTTGTAGACAAGCGGTGAAGGCGGCATAATTCTAGTCGTTGTAGCAGTACTTGAAGCGGTTGCTGGAATGATTATTGTCTCAAGCTTTGGTGGAACATAATCTGAAAGTACTAAAAGCCGTTTGTCATATTCCTCCTTATCAACTAACAAGGGCCAGGCGGGCACAGCTTCCTTTAATACCTCAGGACTAGTAGAAGCAACAATAGTAGAATCTTCTTTATTGTCTTTGGTGTACGTCACCGAGCTGTTAAGAGCACTAACAAAATAAACCCCGCTGAATAGCACCGCAGCAACAACGGTCGCTCCTAGTGCACTTCTGGCTATCTTGTCTAGCATTGCGTGATAATAGCACACAGACTGACTCTGGGTTATGTTTATAAACCTAAAAAATACCAGCTTGACTGTCCAGCTCAAAACATACAGAAAAACACGAACTTATGGCTCGTGTTTTTCCGGTTTTTCTTTATTCATACACAGTATATTGTTTTGGTTGACAGCTAGTCTAAAACGATAGCGACCAGGACTACCAAAACCGGGTTACATGACATCACCAAAAGCTGCATGCAAACGGCTGACTGCCAGAAGAGTTACTTCTAGGACCACCGTCTAGTGCTGCCATGTACTTATTAATACACAGCGCTTGAAAATTTATTTCATAGGCATGTCTTTTTTTAGACCAAATTGAACTTGTCACTATTTACTAAGATATTAAAAAGCCACCTAACCTAAGTTAAGTGGCATTTGCCCTGTACGTTATTTACGTACGTATGGCGCTACGAGAATTATTCTGTAGAAGAATAGTTTTGACCATCGTCGACGCATTCATTGCCGTCTCTTTGATCATGAGGAACACACACTTTCACTTGACTTGTACAACTTAACCCTGAAGGATCTGTTGCGGTCACGTCTATTTGGTATACACGACCGTTTTTCGGTGATGTACCAGTTCGCTCTGCCCGGATTGATACGCTGCCATCCAGATTAATCACAGCATCAGCTGGTGCAGTATTACCACTACCTTTTGACGAAACAGGTTCGTCTTGGGTTATGCCTGTCACAGTAAGAGTCAGTGGGTCCATATCAGGATCAGTAATGCCCTGTATAACCACATTCTTTAACTTGTGATTTGGTGGCCATAGCATCGCCGGACTTGCTTCAGCACCAGTACAAACTGGAGCTTCATTAGTCGGCAACTCTATCTTACACTGCGCAGAACACATGTCACCGTTTTCAGTATTACCATCATCACACTCTTCTGTATCTTCAACGATACCGTTGCCACAAAAAATCGGTGACAGGGTCTCACCACGTGCCAATATGTACGGCACGCCAGTCGATCCATCAGCAAATGACAAAGCCCCCGGCCCACCAACATTTCGCGCTATCGCAAGCGGTATAAAGGAGGAAGGAAACGAATCAAATGCTTCATGGGTTGAAGCACCCCAGTTTGACAACGATGCATCAGTAGTACCGGCTAAGGCTGGGTGGGTTGCGACGATATGAATATCTTCAAGCCCTCCCAGTCCACGGACAGTAAACGACCCAAGCTGTTCAAGCACTGTAATCGGTGTACCATCAGCAGCACTGTAGTAATAACACGACAGTGACACCATGAGTCCCGTTTTTGCTGGAACGTCTGACGCAAACGCAATCATACTGTCAGACAACTGAGTAGCCCCTGGACTACCGTAATTAGAATGAAACACTTCATCAGTACCGGCAATGATTACATTACCAGATACTGCAGGCGACCATTCCGTACGGTTTGCAACAGCTGCATCAAGCATGGGCGAAGTTCCCACTGCACAGTTTGGATCCCCGAGCACGATAGCCCGGTATGATGCAAACTCTGCGGTAGTCATACCACCCCACGTGACAGCATCGACCACCACGGGCGTCTTCCCTTGAGCAACAA
>JBEDID010000063.1:0-5535 GCA_041173745.1 Candidatus Parcubacteria bacterium
CCGCCCCCCCCCACCACACCCCCAGTACCAATCCTACCAACAACAACCACAATACCTCTGCCTGAGTAACAACATAAACAGTACGTACTGCCACTCCAATTAAAAACGCGCCAATTATTGCCAAAATAAACTTAGACTGCATATTTAAAGTGTATCACTTTGTATAAAAAATTGGTCGGTACTGAGGTACCGACCAACTGAGCCTATTATTTACTACCTTCAGGAATCTTGCTAATTTCAAGGCGGCTTAACCTTTGCTTGAGTGAATCGATTCGATCACTGTAGGTCACGCGCTTTAATCTTGTCGCTTGACTAGTGTCTCCCTTATCAATCTGATCATCAACCAAAGCCAGTTTTGGTTTTAAACGACTGATTAAAGAGTTTAGCATTAGCCTACTTTCTGCAACAGCGTCTATGTTTACTCCCAAATCTCGAAGACGGCACTTAGCTTCTCCCATCAATCCATTTAACTCGAGGCGTCTAGCTATTGCAACACTATCAACACTATCAGTATTCAAAACAGCTTCAACCTCCTGTAATTCGTTAATTAACTTATTTAGCTCCTCATGGAGCCTATTTACTTCATTATTATCTATAATCATCAGGAACTCCTAATTTAAGGGAACTAAAAATCACAAAATTTCTTCTGTGTACTGAAATCAAAATACTACTATTCTACTTTCTGTCAAGGGCTTCGTTCATCAAGCGGTTTGCTTCTTGGTTTTGCTCTTTTGGTAAATGGGTGAGTTTGAGGTTAGGAAAACTCGATACTCTCATATTATGAATCTCGATAAAGTAAGGTACCAACCCAGGTTCTTTAATTTCAAATTCGTTATTAAGTTGTTTTTTAACTAGTTCATTAGCTAACTTTAGTTCAAAAAGTAATTCGCTCGTTTTATCACCGAAGTGCTCCTTTGCCACTTGCAGACTACGCATCACCGCTTGGTATTCGGCAAAATTATTAGTCGCGTTGCCAATTGTTTCAGACACTTCTTCTAAAACCTTTCCTGATTCATCAAGAATCTGAAATCCAATCGCTGAAGGGCCCGGATTGCCTCGCGATTCTCCAGCCGTAAAAATAGTGATTGTTGCCATATAAACACCAGCCTAGCACAAAATATGAAAGGACGCTCATGGAGAGGCGTCCTTAATTTATTTCTGGTATTTAACCAGCACTCCTGTTTTTTGTAGACCTTTTAAGGAATATGTAATTCCCCACCATTCATTCTCTTTTTTTTGCACCTGTAGTATTTTAAAAATTAACCCGTACATTATGAGATGTTGTTCATTCCGATCTGATTCTACATTCAACACAACATTTTCATCTAACACATATTTTCCGTCTGGCACTACTACTTTAGTATGTTCCATAAAAATCCTCGTAAATAACAAAAACTGGTTTGAGTATAGAGGATTTTTATATAATTTCAACTACCCGCAGCCTAAGCTGCTGCCGACCCATAAAGTAGGACTGTTCAACGTGAGCAATGACAGCACAAGAAACATTAGCTTCTGGTGTTTGGGTAAATTGTTCTGGGGTTTGAAAAAAAGCGATAGCTTCGAGTTTCCCACTCTCAGTTTGAAAAATAAGTTTGGTGTGTTCTTTAGTCTTTCCAAACAGTTCCACCGTTATCGGGATAACGCCGCGGAACACAAATAACGGCTTGTGGTTACCCATACCAAAGGGCGAGAGTTGGGTGAGTTGAGTGATTAATAAATTATTTACTTCATCCAGACTTAATTCAGCATCAATCGCAACCGACTCTTTTATCGTTGCAGTTTCCCCTAATTCCTCCATAACGGCTAATAATTTTTCACCGAAGTTGAAAATATGTTCATTTTTAACTGCAAAACCGCCCGCCACATGATGGCCACCGTATTCCGAAAATACTTCTGCCGCTCCCTGCATCAGTTTTACCACCGAGACTCCGCCACCAGAACGACAAGAGCCTTTATAAACCCCATTACCATCGGTGCCCCAAATAAAGACTGGTCGATTATGTTCTTCCGCCAATTTACCCGCTGCTAGACCGACCAACGACGGTCTCCAATCGCTGTGACCCAATACCAAAACAGCTGGTATCTCTTCCAACATTTTAAGCCGTTTATGTAAATCTTTGGTCATCAAAGCAACTTGCGTTTTACGGTCGGTATTAAGTTTTTCTAAATGCTCCACTCTTTCGCCTGCCCGCACCAAATCAGTTTCAGCCAGCATTTGAAAAGCATCTTCGGGTGTGTCCATGCGGGAGGCAGCATTAATACGGGGTCCAATCGTGAAACCAATATCTTCTTCGGTCAGATAACGTTGGTCGATGCGCGCTTTTTTCAAAAGCTGTTGTAAACCAGGGCGGCGCGATTTGCGTAAAACCTGTAAACCATAATGAGCCAGCACTCGGTTCTCTCCGTGCAAGGGCACCATATCGGCAATCGTTGCAATCGCAACCATATCGAGCCACCATTTTTCATGACCTTTCACCAGTCCATAATCATTTCTGTTTAATAAAGCTTGAGCTAACTTGAATACCATTGCTGTACCACACAAATCGGGAAACGGGTACGCACCTAATTTTGGATTTAACACCGCGACGGCGGCTGGTAAAATTTCTCCTGGTTCATGATGATCAGTAATAATAACGTCGACAGCCTGTTTATTAGCATAAGCCACCTCTTCAACGTTAGTCGTTCCACAATCGATAGTAATAATGAGCGTTACCCCATCGGCTTTAAGTTTATCAATCGCTTTAGTACTGAGACCGAACCCTTCGTAGTGGCGATGCGGAATGTAGTTTTGAAAATTTTCGTACTTGATAGCCTTGAAAAAGTCATGTAACACTACCGCGCCCGGGATACCGTCACAGTCGTAATCACTAAAAATAGCGATGCGTTCGTTATTAGCCATTGCCAACTCAATCCGCAGGCAGGCTTTTTCCATATCGTGCAGAAGCTCTGGAGCATGCAGTTGAGTGTCGTAATTTGGAGTTAAAAATGCAGTCGCTTCGTCACTATTAGTAATACCACGAGCCAACAGGAGTTTATTTAACAACACCAACCCCCGACCAGAAATATCTGGAGTCAACGCATCAACATCAGGAAATGAGTAATCTGCCATAACAATTATTCTTATGGTACCATTACAAACCTATGTCTACCATTTTTTCAAAAATCATCAGTCGAGAAATAGCTGCTCAATTTGTCTATGAAGACGATGTCTGTGTCGTCGTAATGGACAAGTTCCCAGCTGTAATCGGCCAAACCCTTGTAATCCCTAAAGTGGAAGTTGATTACGCCTTTGATTTACCAGACGATATTTATAATCACATATTCAACATTGCCAAAAAAATTGCTAAAGCGTCTGATATTGCTTTCAGCACCGCTCGCACTTGTTTGGTAGTAGAGGGCTTTGAGGTCCCCCACGTCCATATCAAGCTTTACCCAATGTCTAAAACCGACGACACTCTCGGTCGGGTCATTCCCATCCAAACCGAAAAATCTGATGCGGAATTACAAATTGCGGCAGATAGGATAAGAGCTGCATTGTAAGTTCATTATTAAATAGATTGAGAATAAAAAAATGCCTCCAGAAGACAAAATCTTCTGGAGACATTTTTTAACCTTTTGCATTACTCCAACAAATCAATCACCGAAGTTGAGCCGTTTTCTAGGAAAGTGAGCATTGCTCCGCCACCGATGGAAACGAAGCCAAATTTATCGTTAATAGCTAGTTTTTCTACCGCTGCGACAGTGTCGCCGCCACCAATCACCGAGAAGGCGTCGGAAGCTGCGATGTTACGAGCGGTCATTTCGGTGCTTTGGGTGTAACCCATTTCATAGGCGCCGAACGGTCCATTCCAAAGAATGGTTTTAGCTTTTTCGATATAAGTCGCAATCATGTCAATTGTCATCGGTCCGGCATCGAGAATTTTTTCTTCTGGCTCAACCTTATCAATGGCTCGCACTTGTCGCCCATTCGGACCGTCCACAATCACATCAATTGGTAGCAACATTTTCGCATCGTGCAAAAAAGGTGCATCAGCTAGTGAAACATCGGACACCATTGACTGTCCCACTTCAAGCCCGCGGGCTTTTAAAATATCATTCACCAGTGCGCCGCCGATAAATACATAATCGTAGAGCTTGAGAAATTTTTCTACTAACGGCATCTTGGTTTCAAATTTAGAACCACCAAGCAGAAAGAGCGATGGCGATTCGGGAGTCATAGCCTTTTTGAGTTCGGTAATTTCTTCCAACAATGTCAGACCAACATAAGCAGGAAGTTTTTGTGCTACACCAAAAGTTGATGCGTGTTCACGGTGAGCTTCGGCAAAGGCATCATTTACATATATTTCTCCTAGCGCCGCCAGCACTTCTACAAACGCTGGATCGTTGGCGGATTCGCCGGCGTGTTGACGCAAATTTTCGGCGAGTAAAATATCACCTTCAGCCAGCAAATTTTTTCTGGCTTGAAAAGCATCACTTGTGACATCACCACCCCAATGTAAGGGAAGATATTTTTCTAAAGCCGTTAATACTGGCTTAAGTGTTTCTTCTGGAGACCGTCCAATATGGCTAATAATAATGGTTTTTGCGCCTTGTTCGTGTAAATAACGCAAAGTTGGCAAGGCACGCAGAATACGAAATTCATCACGCACTACTCCGTCGACTAAAGGGACATTGAGAGAAGCTCGCAAAACAACATATTTACCACGGAGGTCTTTAAGATCGGTTACTTTTTTCATTTTATTAACTTACGGCTTTTATAATTGCGCTAAAATCTTCTGCGCTAAGACTTGCTCCACCCACTAAAAATCCACCCATATCACCTATTTGGTGAAGTTCCATCGCATTCTGTGGCTTGACTGATCCTCCATAAAGTAGATTAACTTTCTTGGCGGTTGGTCGATCGTACAATTTAGTGAGGACACTTTCGATGAATAATTGCATTTCTTTTACATCATCGGGGGTGGCGGTTAAACCAGTGCCAATCGCCCAAATAGGTTCATAAGCGATAACTACTTTTTTGATAGCGGCCGCGGGCAACACTTCTGCCAAACTCCGTAATTGCGCTTCAATGAAAGTATAAAAGTTACCTTGGTCGTCACGCTCACGTTCGCCTACACAAACAACTGGTATTAAGCGATGCTTGAGAACAACTTCAACTTTTCGTCGCACTATTTCATCTGTTTCACCCAGCGCACGGCGTTCGGAATGTCCAACAATGACATACTGCACTCCTAAATCTTTGAGCTGCAACACTGACACTTCACCAGTAGCGGCCCCGATTACTTCGTAATGCACGTCTTGTGCAGCTAAAGCAACTGAACTTTTAGCAATTTTCTTTCCGACTTCAGATAAATACGGGAATGGTGGAGCAATGGCGATTAAGACCTTTGGGCTGGTTTTATTTTTCTTTGCAACGGCGGTAGCTAGGGCGGAAGAATCGGCTAAAGTAAGAGGATTTAATTTCCAATTACCAACAATCAGCGGTACGGTTTTTTTCATATAGGTAAATTGTATCATGATGGTAATGAAAAAGTG
>JBEDID010000064.1:0-5400 GCA_041173745.1 Candidatus Parcubacteria bacterium
AAGTATAGCAATACACTAACTATATAAATGTGTAACAGAGCTTTTCTGTCTATTTATACTCGTGCTACTATGTCGCTAATAGTTTAATAATCTCAACTATACAATTATGCCGTCTTCATTTTTGCCAAAAACTTTTAAAAAAAACAATGCCCCGACAGCCTTCGTCGTTTTTGGGGGTACCGGAGATTTAGCTCAAACCAAACTTCTGCCGGCCCTGTTGGATTTATTTATTCGGGGAGCGCTACCAGATTCATTTGTAGTTATCGGTCTTTCACGCAAGCCGCTTAGCGATGCTGAGTATCAAGCTTTCATGAAAGAGAGTGTTTATAGAAAAGGTCATAATCATGAAGAAACTGTAGTTAATGATTTTTGTAGTCACTTACGTTATGTCTCTGGCAGTTTCGCAGAAATTGAATCATACGAAAAAATTAAAACTGCTTTGCAGGAGTTCGATGATTCAATCAAACAATGTACAAATAAATTATTCTACCTAGCAGTACCTCCACAGTATTACGAAGATATTTTTGAACACTTACACAGTAGTCAGGCGATGAAACTTTGTGACAACGTAGGTTCATGGTCACGTCTTTTAGTTGAAAAACCATTTGGCCGAGATTTGGAAACAGCTCAAGTTCTAGAGAAAAAACTTTGTTCACTTTTTGCCGACGAACAAATTTATCGGATTGATCATTATCTCGCCAAGAACGCAGTTGAGAATATTATCTCTCTACGTTTTGCAAACAGTATTATTGCTGACTCGTGGAAAAAAGAACAGATAGAGTCAATTGCAATAAAATTATTTGAAACTAAAGATGTGTCTAATCGTGGTTCATTTTACGATGCGATTGGCACTCTGCGTGATGTCGGACAAAACCACATGTTGCAAATATTTGCATTACTCACCATGGCTCCATCGGATATTCATAATCCGCAGGCGTTGCGCCAAGCCCGAGCTAAAGCTCTTGAGAATTTACTTGATCAAAAACTTGATGAAGTAGTGCGCGGACAGTACGAAGGTTTTTCTGAAACCACTGGAGTGGCTCCAGAATCACAAACTGAAACATACTTTAAATTATCTTTCATTTCAAAAGATGAATTATGGAAAGGAGTACGAGTGACTCTCGAAGCCGGTAAGGCACTTAACCAACAAATCAATGAAGCTGTAGTTACCTTCCGTCCGATTGATACTTGTCATTGTGGCAGCTCGGATGAAATTCATGAACATCGCAATGTTCTGCGCATTCAATTTGCTCCAACCCAAAATATGCGGTTATCAATGTGGGTTAAAAAACCTGGCTTTGATTTTGTGCTGGAAGAAAAAGAATTTGAATTAGCTAATGAAGAAAGTAATGATGTAAATTCACCTGAAGCATATGAACGAGTTTTGTTTGATTGTATTACTGGTGATCAAACTCGTTTTGTCAGTGGGGCAGAGGTGGAGTCTTCCTGGAGATTCATCACACCAATTTTAGAATCATTTTCAGAGTTACCTTTGTTGAAGTACAAAGTTGGTAGCACTGGACCAGACACAAATTTATAATTTTTTACAACACATATATTATGGATAATCAGAAAAAAGAATTAGGTTTTATTGGACTAGGGCGAATGGGTTTTAACATGAGTACGCAGTTAGCTGAAAAAGGTTACCGTGTTGTCGGAGTCGATTCTAATTCAGAAGTTAAATCAGCTGCGCTAAATGTCGGTATTGAAGTCGTAGCCGATTATCAAGAAATGATAAATGCTTTGACTGCCGCTAAAGTAATTTGGTTAATGGTGCCGAGTAAATTTGTTGATGATGTATTGAATGAAATTATTCCGTTGGTTAATGCAGGCGACACGATTATTGATGGGGGAAATAGTTTTTATCAAGATTCGTTACGACGGCATAAACTGTTGGCTGAAAAAGAAATTAATTTTCTTGATGTTGGCGTGTCTGGGGGCATGTCCGGCGCGCGTTTTGGAGCGTCTTTAATGATTGGTGGTAGTCAGGAATTATTCAACCAACATGAGCATATATTTTCATCTCTCGCTGCTGCCGATGGTTATGCCAGAGTTGGTAATGCCGGTGCCGGACATTTTGTAAAAATGGTACACAACGGAATTGAGTACGGCATGATGGGAGCAGTGGCTGAAGGAATAAATGTTTTACATGAAAATAGTGAAAAGTTTGGGATTGATATTAAGGAAGTATTCAAGCCGTACGAACACGAAAGTATTATCACTAGTAAGTTAGTTACTTGGTTACGTCAGGCTTATGATGATGGTCAGATTGATTTACTAAAAGGTGAAGTGCCAACTGGTGAGACTGAATTTGAAATGGAGCACATTACCACTATTGCCGATGTTAAAATTTTGACTGCGGCACTAGAACAAAGAAAGGCGACTCGGGTACAAGAGTCTTACATTGGAAAATTAATTGCCGCAATGCGCAATCAGTTTGGTGGACATAAAACTATTGCCAAAGAATAAAGATAAAACTTATGAAAATCATTCAGTCTGAACGACCAGAAATAGAAGCCGCTAATCTTATTGAGGATAAATTGCAGGCATATATAAATCAGCCAATCCTACTTTTGCTGTCTGGTGGGTCATGGTTGTCGGTTTATGAAGAAATTAGAGCCATTGATTTAGATGACCGAGTTACTATCGGAATGTTAGATGAGCGTTTTTCAGAAGATGTAACAGTAAACAACTTCGCTCAATTTATGCAGACTCATATATATGAAGAAGCATTAAAAAGAGGTGTCAGATTTATTGATACCAGATTGCAGGCAGCTGAAACATTAAACGATTTAGCTAAAAGATTTACGGAGTCACTACAAGCGTGGCGAACACAAAATTCCGATGGAATAATTATTGCGACTTTGGGTCTTGGAACAGACGGACACACTGCCGGAATTTTTTCCACCTTAGACACAACTTCTTTTCCTGAGAATACTTGGGCAGTTGGTTATGAAGTAGATAAGTCGGTAAATGAATATGCTCAGCGTGTCACTGTCACCCCATATTTTTTAACGCATGAAGTAGAGCAGGCGATTTGTTATGTAGTTGGAGAGAATAAGTGTGAAGTTTTGGGGCAGATTATTTCCGAAGATAAGCAGACAAAAAAATATCCCGCCCAAATTTGGCAGGAAATGAAGGAAGTTGCTGTGGTTACAAATTGTAAAATGTAAGCTTAATGTAGTTAGTAAAACAGCAACGCCCTGTGCCCTTCAGTCACGGGGCGTTGCTGTTTTGGGCGAAATGTTTTATAGTGTCGGGGCATTGCCTGGTGAGGCATTATTAAGTGCAAACACGGAACGTAGGCGACTATGTTCCGCTTATGTCTAAATTTGTTCAGACTTGAGCAAATTTTGACTTATTGCATTTACCGATAAAACTCCTAGGAGAGACAATCACAATTATTAAATTTACTAATACATATTATAGATATTTATGGCACGAGCATTTCCTCTCGAAAAACTGCGCAACTTCGGAATCGTTGCACACGTTGATGCGGGTAAAACAACAACTTCAGAACGAGTACTCTTCTACACCGGCATGAGTCACAAAATTGGTGAAGTGCATGATGGCGCAACTGTTACTGACTGGATGGATCAAGAGCGTGAACGCGGTATTACTATTACTGCGGCAGCGATTTCTTGTAACTGGTCAATGACCTTAGAAGAAGACCGAACTGACAAGAGTAAGATGTATACTTTTAACATTATTGATACGCCTGGTCACATCGACTTCACAGCCGAGGTGAAACGTTCAATGCGTGTACTCGACGGAGCTGTAGTTGTGTTCGATGGAGCGGCTGGAGTGGAGCCACAAACTGAAACAAACTGGGGTTATGCTGATGAGGCAAATGTTCCTCGGATTTGTTTCGTTAATAAAATGGACAAGCTCGGTGCAGATTTCGATGCCTCTGTAAAATCAATTGAAGATCGTCTCTCGAAAAAAGCGGTACGTATCCAAATTCCAATTGGAGCAGAAGATTTGATGAAAGGTGTAGTTGATATCATTAAGATGAAGGCTTACCGTTTCGGTGGGGAAATGGGTATGACTGTAACTGAAGAAGAAGTACCAGCTGACCTAGTCGAAGAAGCGAAAATGCGTCGCGCAGAACTCATTGAACGAGTGGTTGAACATGATGACGCATTGATGGAAGCTTACCTAGTCGGAGAAGAACCTACTATTGAGAATATCAAAAAGACACTGCGTAAAGCTGTGATTGCAAATCAACTTTTCCCAGTTATGGCTGGTACTGCACTACGTAACATTGGAGTACAGCTTGTACTTGATGCCGTAGTTGATTATCTTCCGTCACCACTAGACCTAGAAGATATTCACGGAACTGATCCTAAGGATGAAGAAACTGTACTTTACCGAAAGGCAGCCGACGAAGAACCGCTTAGTGCTTTGGTCTTCAAGCTTCAAGACGATAAATTCGTTGGACAGCTAGCTTTCTTCCGAGTTTACTCAGGAACGATTAAGTCTGGAACTTACATCCTAAACTCTTCAACTGGAAACAAAGAACGAGTCGGACGAATCGTGCGACTGATGGCTGACAAACGAGAAGAAGTTGATGAGGTATATGCCGGAGAAATTGCGGCCGCTGTTGGAATCAAAGAGGTTAAGACTTCACACACTTTATGTGACGTTGATAAACCAATTCTACTCGAGACTATTACTTTCCCGGAGCCAGTGGTTGCTGTGCGAGTAGAACCAAAAACTAAGAACGACCAAGAAAAAATTCAACAGATGAAGAAACGCTTGAAACTATTATTGCTGGTATGGGTGAGCTTCACCTCGACATTTTGGTTGACCGTATGAAGCGAGAGTTTGGCGTTGAAGCCAACATCGGAAAGCCACAAGTTGCTTACCGAGAAACAATTCAAGGAGCAGCGGAAGCAGAATACAAATACATCAAACAATCTGGTGGACGTGGTCAGTATGGTCACGTTAAGATTCGAATCAAACCACTCGAAGCTTTGGAAGAAGACGCAAAGATTGCTAAGAATATTACTCGTGAAGATCACTTCGAATTCATCAACAGTATTAAGGGAGGTGTGATTCCTGGTGAATTTATCCCAGCCGTTATGAAAGGTTGTAAAGAAGCGATGGGACGAGGTTTTGTCGCCGGATTCAAAATGGAAGATGTATCAGTTGAACTTTTCGACGGTTCATTCCATGATGTCGACTCATCAGAAATCGCTTTCAAACTAGCTGGTATCAATGCTTTCAAGGAAGCAGCCAAGCGAGCCCGAGCGGTTATTCTAGAACCAATCATGAAGATTGAAGTGCGAACTCCAGATGACTACATGGGAGACATCAACGGAAACATTTCGTCTAAACGTGGTCAAGTAGAAGGAACCGAAGAAATGGGAGGTAAGACAATCATTCATGCCAAAGTAC
>JBEDID010000065.1:0-5258 GCA_041173745.1 Candidatus Parcubacteria bacterium
CCACCAGGCACCAACACCCCATCATATTTTTTTAGTTCCTTTAGTCGCTTTTTGTCAGCAAAGTCATGCGAGGAAAGATAGGAAATTTCAGGCTTAAGATTAAGTTTGTACGCTGAGTATTTAATATCTTCCAAAACAGAAAGATACACATCAGACAAGACGAAGTCGCCGGAATTAAAATACTTCCCCACTACAGCAATCTTAACCACCTCTGTCACATTTTGTGTTCGATTAACGAACTGTTTCCACGCTTTTAAATCAATCGGCTTTTTGTGTGATAAGCCGAGAATTTCAGACAACCGTAATGATAAATTATCTTCTTCGTAATTTAGAGGAATTGAATAAATACTGTCGACGTCAGGCGCTGAGATAACGTTTTCAACTTTTACGTTACAAAACTTAGCTATTTTATCCTTACGTTTATCATCTACTCCAATCGGACTGCGACACAAAATCATATCCGCAAACACACCGACACTATTGAGCGCCCGCACAGCAGTCTGTGTTGGTTTAGTTTTCATTTCACCAATCGAACCAGGGACAGGCAAATAACTTACCATTACTACTGCCACATTTTCCGGTTCTTCAGTCTTCATCATGCGAATCGCTTCCAGAAATAGTACGTTTTGGTATTCTCCGACAGTGCCACCAACTTCTATCTGCACTACATCAGCCTTAGCCTCCTTGGCTGCATGCTTGATACGTCGAATTACTTCGAGCGGAATATCTGGCACCACTTCAACGTTGCGACCTTTGTATTCAAGATTACGCTCCTTCTCAATCACTGATAAGTAAACACTACCAGTGGTCATGTAGTTAATTCCAGGTAAATCAGTATTCAAAAAACGTTCGTAGTTACCCATGTCTTGGTCAGTTTCCAAACCATCTTTTAACACAAACACTTCACCGTGTTCAGTCGGATTCATTGTTCCCGCATCAACGTTAATATATGGGTCAATTTTGATAGCAGTTACTTTATGCCCTCGAGCTTGAAGCAGAGTAGCAATAGAAGACGAAGCTACCCCTTTTCCCACTCCACTCATCACTCCTCCTACTACAAAAATGTACTTCGTCGCCGGCTGTTTGGCAGTCGTTATCGCTTTTTTTTGTTTCATAGATAGTGGGGTTAGAGAGTTGATTAAGTGCGCAAATAACGAGCCACAGCGAAGGTACTAGACACTAAACCGAGGACAATTCCAATACTCACCAACACCCCAAATATTTCCGTAAAGTGCGCGATGTAGTAAGTGAATAGATTTAGCTCAAAAAACGCTTCTGTCCGGGGACCAAGCCACGTAAGAAGTGGATAAAATAACAAGAGAGCCAGTACGCCAGAAATAAAGCCGTACATAATCCCCTGCAACATAAACGGACCACGAATGTACATATTGCCAGCACCGACCAAACGCATAATAGAAATTTCTTCGCGCGAGGTATAAATTGCCAACCGAATAGTATTGAAAGTAATCAAGACTGCCGCAAGTAGCAAAATACCAAGAATAATTAAGCTTGCCTGCTTGGTAGCATTAATAATCGAATTTAAAGTATCAATCGAACCTTTGGTGTCTCGGTAGTTAATCTCATCAATAACGGGAATTTGGGGTTGTTCAAGAGCACGTTGTTCATCGAGAAAGCGCGCAATATTTTCGTACTGCGAAGTCTCTTTAGCCTGAATGGCAATCGTGGCGCCTAGCGGATTTTCTCCCAACTCTTCGAGAGCTTGTAAAGAAATAGTATCGTCTTTGTTGCGCTCACGGTATTCAGCCAGAGCTTCTTCACTGGTGGTGTACTTAACCGAAGACACATCTGGTAGCGCGGCGACTGATTCTCGAATCCTGTCTATTTCATCCTGCGGAGCATCGGGCACAAAGTAAACATTGATATCAACTTTTGATTGTAAAATATCCAATGAGGTATTAAGCAACTGATTGAGAAACATGGTTGACCCAATCACAAACAATGCAATTGTAAGCACAAAAATAGACGCCAATGAAACATAAGCATTGCGCCAAAATCCAACAAACCCTGCTTTAAAAACTCTACGAAATCCAGTGATCATATATATTACAAAACGTATTTACCTGTTGAATCATCACGAACAATTCTGCCGCCGTCCATTGTGATGACTCGTCTTTCAATTTCATCAATTACTCCTTTATTGTGAGTAGTCATTATAACCGTTGTCCCAAGATCGTTAATCTTACGCAGAATTTGCACTACTTCGTAAGTAGCGATTGGGTCAAGGTTACCAGTTGGTTCATCGGCAATGATAATATCTGGCTGGTTCACAATCGCGCGCGCAATGGCTACACGTTGCTTTTCACCACCTGAAAGCTCATGGGGGAAATTCCAAATCTTATCATCAAGGTCTACGAGTGAGAGTGCTTGGGGCACGTTTTCGGCAATCTCTTCATCGGTGCGGCCGTTAGCTTCCATGGCGAAAGCCACGTTTTCGTAAGCTGTTTTGTGAGGGAGAAGTTTAAAATCTTGAAAAATAGTTCCAATTTTGCGACGGTAACTTGGAAGTTTGGTTTTGGGAATACGATGAATATCGAGCGACTCAAAAAAAACTTGCCCGAGTGACGGGTAGTCTTCTGCAATAATCATTTTAAGCAAAGTGGTTTTACCCGCTCCGGAATGACCAACAATAGACACGAACTCCTTCGGAGCCACTTGAAAAGTTACCTCTTGCAACGCGGCACTACGGCCGTCGTTATACAGCTTTGAAACATTATCAAAGTAAATCATACCGATTAGTATATCACGCTAAATTAAATTTGCCGAAGCGGCTATAAACGTCTCTATATCCCCACCCAAAACCGCGTCGATATTTCTCACTTCGGTATTGGTGCGGTGGTCTTTTACTAGTTGGTATGGGTGTAGGACATAGGAACGAATTTGACTCCCCCATTCAATTTTCACTGTTTTTTCAAAAGACAAACCTTGGAGTTCGCGCGTGCGCTGGGCTTCTTCAAAGGCAAAGATTTTACCCGCCAAAAGAGCCATGCCTTTTTCTCGGTTTTGTTGTTGCGAGCGTTCGGTAGAAATGTTAACAGAAATATTAGTTGGCTTATGAACAATCCGCACTGCCGTCTCACGCTTGTTTACATTCTGTCCACCGGCACCACCAGACCGTGCAAACGAAATTTCTAAATCATCATCCTGCAAATCAACCGCACTGACGTCTTCCAGACGTGGTGAAACTTCTACTAATACAAAAGAGGTTTGTCGTTTGCCATTACTATTAAACGGCGAGATACGCACTAAGCGATGCACACCCGATTCATGCTGCAAAGTACCATAGGCATTTTTACCTTGTATCTCGAAAGTGATGTTGCGATAGCCGTTATGGTCGTTGGTATTACTATCAACAATCATTACTCCCCAGCCTTTGTTCTCAGCGTACTTTTGATACATTTCAACCAGCATGCGGGCAAAGTCCTCTGCATCATCACCACCAGCCCCAGCCACGACAGTAAACACTGCATCAGACCGGTCGTACTTACCTTTACCATCAGAAGTATCCTTTAGCTCTTGCAGCTCTTTAATCATCGCCTGAGCCTTCCCTGAGTTACTCCAAAAAGTTGACTCAAGCATAGCAGCTTCGATTTCAGCGATACGGTTTGTAGTTTGTGAATTATCCATAAGGATGAAATTGTTTACCCAATGGAAGAAGATCCGGCGAGACTGCCATGAGCCATTGATTACAATCAACAATCATATTGCTTGTCCAACGCTTAATAAAATCAGTTTTTGAAAATTCTTGTTCGGGACCATTCCAAGGATCATTAATAGTAATCTTGTCTTTATTGGCCGCCACTACGACACTATAATGATCTTCATTTTCGTCCGGTTCAATAAACCGCACAATTGGTGGCACTCCCAAACTAAGCAAGAAAATCATTTCTTCATAGCTTGCTTCTTTATTTACATAACAATAGAAACCGTGCTTGAGAGCTATTTCCTGCATCTGCAATGGACAAGTTCCCATTTCACTTGAGGTCTGCATTTGTCGGGCTAATTTGGCTTCTGAATGTACAGCTCCATAATATTCTAAGACCATTTGCAACGAAGTCGGGCCACACGTGTAGTCTGTATCTTGTTTTAAATATGGTACGGGTAGAGCCTTCATAAATACTGTGAGTTTAGTAAAAAAATGAATTCTGCTTACGGTAGATTAACAGACCAAAAAACAAAATTTAACTCGTTACTTTTGAGCCAACACACAGAATCGAACTGTGGACCTCATCCTTACCATGGATGCGCTCTACCGACTGAGCTATATTGGCAAATTTATTTGTGACAGTAGCATACCAAATAAACTCTATTATTTCCACCCCTTACATCCCAAGTCTTTAAATCTATATTTGAGCCGACTCGGAGGATCGAACTCCGGACCTTTGCGTTACGAATGCAATGCTCTACCAACTGAGCTAAGACGGCTGCTGCAATATTGTATCAAGTGATTGCAAAATATGCTAAAAAACGCTATACTCTCGGTCAATTGCGATGGAAATATTCTATCGTGGTTCAGAGCTAATTTAAAAGTAAACTTTTATATTTTCCCTCATTTGCGGTCGTAAGAGAAATCTTTCTACCGCTGCATTCGGAAATAATATAAAAGTAAACTTTTCTATTTTCCCTCATTTGCGGTCGTAGCTCAACTGGTTAGAGCATCCGCCTGTCACGCGGAAGGTTGCCGGTTCAAGTCCGGTCGACCGCGCATTAAAAAACATCCCCAATTAGGGGATGTTTTTAAATGCTATAATTAGCCAATGAAATATGAACAAGCTACAGATAGACAAGCGATGTTTATTTTCTTTGGCTTTGGTTTTTATATATTGCTTATTTCAATTTTTGATAAGGATAATACCTACGTACCACTTTGGACATTACTGTCTATTTCAGGAATTTTTCTTACTAGTGGTTTAACATATTTATTACCTAAAGAAGACAGGAATAAATATTCATTATATTTTATAACTGCAATAAACATTTTAATAATTACATCATTATATGGAATTGGTTTTTATGGCACAGGAAAATGCACTTCATCAATCTTAGGTTTTACAAAATCACATGCTAACTGTAATTTACCGGGTTACATAGGTATTTTCTGGGCAATAATTTTTGTTATTTATTTTATAAAAAGATTAGTAAAATACTTTAATAAGTAAATTTAAAAATCGCTAGATAGCGATTTTATTTGTGTCGACGGGAGGATTTGAACTCTACGAGTTCGGTACAGGTTGTCGCTA
>JBEDID010000066.1:0-5189 GCA_041173745.1 Candidatus Parcubacteria bacterium
GGGCTGTATTTATGTGTGGGGGGTGTATAATTATGAATGTTATATATTAATAATCTAATTTAAAATTAAATGAAGAAAAATAAAGGATTTATAGGTATCGGACTCATATTGGTAATCATTTTAGGGATGGCGGTAGTTGGTGGTGGAGCGTATTATATAGGGAAAGGTAAAGGAGAAAATAAAGAAGTTAAAAGTCCAGAGAATGTTTTACCAAATAATGAGGGTCAAACCTTGCCGACTGTTGAGAATACAAAGGAAGAAATAGTAACCATAACAACTCCTCAAGTTGTGGCTGGTTGTGCTTCAAGTTCTACTCCTTCTATTAAAGTTTTGTCTCCAAATGGTGGAGAGAGTTATCAAGATGGGGATAAAATTACTGTTAAATGGGAGGATTGTAACGTAGATTCAAGTTCAACTTTAGCAGTAGAACTTTTATATGGAACTGACGGTATCATGGTTGTTTTTGTTCCAAATACTGGTAGTCATACATTTCAGCTTTCACCTACAGCACTTATGAATCCATCTGTGAAGCCATCTCAACTTGTGAGATATGGAAAATATTTTAAAGTATCTGTAGGAACACCACCAACAACATTTCCGAGTTACCAGGATATGTCTGATAATTCATTTACAATAAATTCTGCTTGTGAAGCAATGGGATGTGAAAATAATTCAGATTCTAAAAATCCTCCTATTTCGACAACATTACCACAATATGTTAATACTCATCCAGTGATTACTAGCTCTTCTAAATCTTATTCTTGTAATAATATTGGTGTTGCTTCAAATACAGAAGGTAATGATATAACTGCTCAAAGAGTTATTAATGGAAGAACTTATTGCATACATAGTTTAAGTGATGGATATGCAGGTGGCAGAGGTTATACATACACCTATACTACTTCAAATGGAAATGGTACAAAAATAGCCACATTAAGTTTTACTCATAGTAGTTGTGGAGTATATGGTGGTCCATCTGAACCAGCTGTTATTAAATGTGCCTTAGATCAGAAAACATTTGATGATGGTTTAGATACATTTATTGATAGTTTAATTTAGATATATTTTATTGATTAAATATTATAGCATCCTTTAAAATAAAGGATAAAATGAGCTGCCGACTACTGTCGGCGGCTCATTTTGATTTCCTCTCCCAAATGCTTGACTTTACTTTTGATTTCGTATATTATTCAAATCACGATGTTAATGAATATAAATCACCAAGATAAGCGGTAAAGTAAGACCAATTGGTTTTCCTTGTCCGCCCAGAAGGCGGTTTTTTATTTAGAGGCATTGATATGATATTTGAAAACTGAATGCTGTTCCAACTCACTGTTATCCTTTATTTTAGAGGGTCTTTTCAATCGAGTTGGAAACAGAACGCAATAATAAAAAAATATTGATATCAGAGGAAGCGGTTCCCGAGATATCGATATGTTCAGATTCTTCTTTTTTAAAGAAGATGACGATGGTTTTCATATTTCCTAATAGGAAATATAAGAGTATATGGTGGATGCCTAGACTAAAAATGGCGATGAAAGACGTAGCATGGCGGCGATACGTTTCGGGGAGGTGCCTAGCAACCTTTGATCCGGAAATTTCTGAATGGGGAAACCCACTTCAATAAACTTGAAGTACGTTTGCGCTTGACGTAAACGAGCATACCCAGGGAAGTAAAACATTTCAGTACCTGGAGGAAAAGAGAAAAATATTTATTTTCTGAGTAGCGGCGAGCGAAAAGGAAAGAGCCCAAACCGTATTTCGTAAGATATGCGGGGTTGTAAGGTGACAACGTAGATTTATCTAGAGGAGTTAAAAAATTTGTAATTAGATTAAGTTTCTGGAAAGAAACGCCGTAGACGGTGATAGCCCGGTGATCGAAAATTACAAGTCTCTTTGGTTGTCATTCTTGAGTAACTCAAGACACGAATAGCTTGAGCGAATCCGCCAGAACTAACTGGCAAGGCTAAATACATTTTTAGATCGATAGTGAACTAGTACCGTGAGGGAAAGGTGAAAAGAACCCCGATAAGGGGAGTGAAATAGACCTGAAACCATATACTTACAAGGAGTCGGAGCGGACGTATTTATACGTTCCGTCACGGCGTGCCTATTGAAGAATGAGCCAACGAGTTTATCTATGCTGCAGGCTAAGTTGTTAGAACAATGGAGCCTTAGGGAAACCGAGTGTTAATAGCGCGAAAATAAATGTAGTACAGATAAGACCCGAAGCCAGGTGAGCTTGCCATGAGCAGGTTGAAGTTTGTCGAAAGACAGATGGAGGACCGAACCGGTGACCCGTGCAATAGTCTCGGATGACTTGTGGTAAGGAGTGAAAAGCTAATCGAACCTGGTAATAGCTGGTTCTCTCCGAAATAGCTTTAGGGCTAGCGTTGCGTGTTCCTCTTAGGGGTAGAGCACTGGAAGGTATCGACAGGGAGCAATCTCGCGATTTCTATCAAACTCCGAATACTAAGAGTTAAAAGCGCAGCAGTTAGGCTATGGGGGCGAAGCTCCATCAGCCAAAAGGGAAACAGCCCAGATCTCTAATTAAGGTCCCTAAATTTATGCTAAGTGCAAATCAAGGAGGTGAAATTTCTCTGACAATGAGGATGTTGGCTTAGAAGCAGCCATCATTTAAAGAAAGCGTAACAGCTCACTCATCCAGAGATTTCGCACCGAAAATAATCGGGGCTAAGCATAATACCGAAATTGAGGATTTATTCCGCTTTCGAGCGGATTAAGTGGTAGGAGAGTTTTCCACTCAGCGTCGAAGCTAAAGGGGTGACCCATAGTGGAGCGTGTGGAAGTAAGAATGTTGGCACAAGTAACCGCAAGGAAGGTGAGATCCCTTCCCGCCGAAAGATTAAGGTTTCCTGGGCAATGGTAATCAACCCAGGGTTAGTCGGTCCTAAGGGGATGGCGATAGCCGCACCTGATGGGCATAGGGTTAATATTCCCTAACTTCTGTTGTATCCGATGATAGGACGGAGTGTAGTATATAAAGCTCATTATTGGATTTGAGTATATTAGTGAGGGTGGTTTCTAGGAAAATCCGGAAACTGACGTTAAAGTAACATCCAAGCAAAGTATAAATGTGAGGTTTCGATCTCATAGATTTTATAAAGCACGCTTCCAAGAAAAGTATCTAAGGTTAATGCAACAGAATCCGTACCGTAAACCGACACAGGTAATCAGGTCGAGTAGACCAAGGCGAACGAGTGAGAGGTCTTCAAGGAACTCGGCAAACAAGCAGCCGTAACTTTGGAATAAGGCTTGCCCTTTTTAATTTATTAAAAGGGGCCGCAGCGAAAGTATCTCTGGCAACTGTTTATCAAAAACACAGCTCCCTGCGAACTCGTAAGAGGATGTATAGGGGGTGATGCCTGACCAATGCCAGAAGGTCAAATATCGGTGGTGCTATGTCGCAAGATGTAGTGCTGGCTGATATAAGCCCTGGTGAATGTCGGCCGTAACTATAACGGTCCTAAGGTAGCGAAGTACCTTGTCGGGTAAGTTCCGACGCGCACGAATGGCATAATGACTGGAGAGCTGTCTCGAAGACCTGCTCGGTGAAAATACAATACCGGTGAAGATGCCGGTTACCTGCAGATAGACGAAAAGACCCTAGAAGCTTTACTGCAGCTTGATATTGAGTGTATGGTTATACTGCGTAGCATAGATGGGAGAGGTTTGATGGTTAGGATTTCGGTTCTGATCTACTCAACAGTGAAATACCATTCTTTGTAACGATATACTCTAATCTCTACGGCAAAAACGTAGAGAGACAGTATCTGGTGGGTAGTTTTACTGGGGCGGTATCCTCCTAAAGAGTAACGGAGGAGTTTATTAAGGTTAGCTAGGCGCGAATGGAAACCGTGCCGATAGTGTAATGGCACAAGCTAGCTTAACTGTAAGACGTACATGTCGAGCAGATACGAAAGTAGAACATAGTGAACCGACATTTCGCATTAGATGCGGATGAAGATTAACGGATAAAAGCTACTCTAGGGATAACAGGCTAGTTCCGCCTAAGAGTTCATATCGACGGCGGAGTTCGGCACCTCGATGTCGGCTCACCTTATCCTGGTGGTGGAGAAGCTGCCAAGGGTTTAGCTGTTCGCTAATTAAAAAGGTACGCGAGCTGGGTTCAAACCGTTAAGGTCATAAGCAATTGTGATTTTAACAGTTTGAACCAATCGAGAGGAAAAAAAGAAAAGAGATTTTCTATAAAACTGTTTTAATCTGAGATGCCTGGTACAAAGTTTTGTACACACGGCGGCATACAATTAATTTTGTATGAGAAATTCACTTATATCGGTGAAATCCCAATTCGAAAGAATGGACAATACCGAGGGAAGCGCAAGCGCCCGTAGAGACTGAATGTGAAATATCTAAATTTATTTAGAGAATGTTACAGTCCGATCCCACAAGTAATTGTGGTTCTATCAATATATTATTTAAACGCGATATTGGTGGAAGTAAAACATAGATGCGTGAGACAGGTTGGTCTCCTATCTACTGCAGGCGTTGATTCTTGAGAAGATTTGCTCCTAGTACGAGAGGACCGGAGTGAACTGACCTCTGGTGTGTCGGCTCTAGCGCCCGCTGGACTGCCGAGTAGCTATGTCGGGAATGGATAACCTCTGAAAGCATCTAAGAGGGAAGCCAACTTCAAGATGAGGAATCGTTTGAGAAACCTAAGAGATTATTAGGTTGATAGGCACTAGGTGTACGCGCAGTAATGCGTTTAGCCGAGGTGTACTAATCGTTCGATTCCTATTAGGAAATTTGGAAATCATATTATTGCGTTCTACAGCATTCAGTTTTCAGGTATTATATCTGTAGTTACCAAGAGGGTAATTTAAGTAAATTTGAAAACTAAATGGTTGAATTTTTTGTTCTGGTGGTTTGGCATTGGTGTCACACCCGATAACATTCCGAACTCGGAAGTTAAGCCCATCTGCACCGATGATACTCTATAAACGGGGAAAGTAGGTTACTGCCAGAACAAAGAATTTAACTCCTCAAAAAACACCCAATTGGGTGTTTTTTATATGTGATATAATATACGTATTAATTAATTAAGAATACTTATATGAAATTTGAAAATCCATTCGCATCCAAAGAAACAGCTTTTAATAAGATTATTAAAAAATTTGAAGAAAATTTAGTCCTTGCAAGAATAG
>JBEDID010000067.1:0-5008 GCA_041173745.1 Candidatus Parcubacteria bacterium
GGTTGTTGCTCTCGTTTCTGTGGTAGTTCCATGGAATAAAATAACAGTATCTCGTTTACCTTCACTGTCCGAATAGTATTCGCCTACTTTTTTTAGGTTCAAAATATTAATCCCGACTTCCTCCATAACCTCACGCTTAGCAGCATCTTCTGACTTTTCTTTTCCGGGACGATAACCACCACCGGGAATGTTCCACAGCGTTGTGTCGCCGTAGGTGTGTCGAATTAATAATACATTTTCAGGTATTTGTGGGTGAGTAATTACTACTCGTGCACCAAACGTTTTCGGTTTGCAAATTCGCCAATATAAACTTCGAACCGGTTGGATGAGGTAATAAATATTGGCAATTATTTTCATGTCTAAATTTATGCGGTCTGTTAATTAGTTACAAGAAAAACATTACTTAACACAAATGCTACTTCGGCTTGATCTAGGTTGGTGAAAGTTAGGGTATAGCGTTGGTCGTTTTTGTCAAAGATTTCGGCGGTGTAATTATTGGTATTGATGGTGAAAAGAAAACCTTTTATGCTCTGTGTTTCAAATGGGGAGATGGTGTTGCTGGGAATTTCCTTGGCTCGAATCATTAGGATTTTGTTGTAAAGAGTTTTGTTATCGATAGTACTAAATATATGGATGTCAGTTTTATTGAGTTCTAAAAAAGCGCGATAAAGATTGTATTCTGAACTACAGGCACTAAGACTGGCGGTGCTAGACAAAAATTCACAAGTAGCATTTTTTTCGATAGTACTAAAGTGATTCGTGATTAGGAAATCGGTCGGTACTTTGGAAGTAGAAATAGTTAATGATTTGTCACCGTTTGTTGTTTTTACAATAGAGTCAGTAATTTCTTGATTGGTGGTATCAAAAGGAGCTATAAATTTTAAAGAACCTAAAGTAAGTGACTGGTCGGCAGTAGTGGAATAATCGCCAGAACTGAAACTAATAGTTTTCCAGCTGATGGTGGCTTTGATAAATGCATCGGCTCGGCCTTGTTGGTAGCTGTAAAAGCCTTTGGTGGCGATGATTTGGTGGTAAAAGACTGAGATGAGCACGACGGCGATAACAGCTGCAAATAAGAGAATTTTTTTCATAATAACTATAATAACACGCAGTTTTAACTAATTTAAACTATATGTTGGGTGACTTTTACTATGATATAATGTTTATTATTTAGTAAATATCTGTATCTCTATGGAGGGAATACCAAAAACTGTTAAAGAAGAAGTTGTAGGTTCTGATTTTAATCGGGAGACAATAGTGTCTGAAGCAGCCAAACAAGCTGAATTAATACTGAATGAAAGAATTGATTCTGGACTTTCGGCATCAGAACGCGAAGATTCAATTATAGAATTAATGGAAGAATTGGCTGTCTCGAACGAAAATCGTTTTTTAGTTGAAGCTATTGCACAACGTTTGACACTTGAAAGAGCTTCTATGAATTACCATTCATTGTCAGCTCAGTATCCGCTGGCCGCCTAACAATCTATTACTCTTTAGCTCTTTTTGTTCTTATGACTTTTGATTTTGATGCCGAAATAAAACAACACCTCGATGTTATCCGTACCTTAGAACGGACGCCGGGTGTTTTTACCGCTTCTCTCGATGATACTTTTTATAATAAAGCGTGGTTGAGAGATATTTATTTTATTACGCTCAGTTTTTTTGAAACTGGAGATATTGAAACCACAAAAAATTCCGCCCGTGCGCTATTGTCTGTGTTTGTAAAGCATAAGGAAAAAATCAATTGGGCAATTGAACACAAGCCACACGAAGCTTGGCAGTATATTCACGCTCGTTTTCATCCAGAAACTTTTGAGGAATATTGGGAAGAGTGGGGCAATAGTCAAAATGACGCTGTCGGCGAAGTTCTGAATCTGATTGTCACTCTAGAGCAGATGGGCGAAAGTGTCATCGAAACAGCCGATGATAAAGAAATGGTGCAGAAGATTATCGACTACTTAGTGCGGCTAGAATATTGGCAAGACCCCGACAATGGTATCTGGGAAGAAAATCTTGAGGTGCACGCCTCCTCAATCGGTTCTGTCGTGGCTGCCTTAAAGAAAGCGAATGAAATTGAATGGCTAGAAGTTCCTGATGTTGCCATTGAACGAGGTGAACATGCCTTGCGCGCGCTTTTACCACGTGAATCCATGACCAAATTCGCCGACCTTGCTCTCCTGACACTCATCTATCCCTTTGCTGTAACGACCGAGGCGGAGACAGCAGAAATTTTGAGAAATGTTGAGTATCACTTAGTTAAAGATAAAGGTGTGCTGCGTTACAAACTAGACCGCTACTACAACAACAACATCGACGGTTTTAGTGAGGAGGCAGAATGGTGCTTTGGTTTAGCTTGGTTGGCAATTATTTACGCCGTTCGTGGCGAAAAAGAAAAAGCCTACTACTGGTTGCGTCGCGCGAAAGCTACTGTAACCGAAGATGGCAAAGTGCCAGAGTTGTATTATTCCCACACCGGAAAACCAAATGAAAATACACCTCTGGGTTGGTCAGAAAGTATGTATGTGGTGGCCCTGCAGAAAGTGAAAGATTTAGGTTAAATAATAGTTTTATTTTTTATGAAATATCTAAATATCGCAATTTATGTATTTATTGGATTAGCTGTACTTGCCTCAGTGATTGGAATGATGATTAAATAACAATCAGAAAATTAAAAAACCAGTCGAATGCTTGGCATTCGACTGGTTTTTTCCTTGGCACATACGCTACTCTCGTGTATGGTATACACCTATGTCAAGAACTGATGGACTAATTGTCTTTAAAGATGTGTCGTATGAGTACGATGCTACTAAGCCTATTCTAAAACAGGCGAATTTTGTGATTCGTCGCGGAGCTAAGTTAACACTTATGGGGCAAAATGGTGCCGGAAAATCCACCCTGTTTTCCCTTATTACTAATCAGTGCCAACCAGACGAGGGCGATATAAATATTCAGCCGCGTACCTCAATTGCGATTTCTCGCCAAATTATTCCGCGGGAGGAATTAACTCTCACTGTACTAGAATTTTTTGAACAATGTTTTAGTGAAAAAGTTTACAACATCGATCCGAAAATTGATGAAATACTTGAGGTGGTAAACTTGGTGCCAACTGAAAAACAAAAGGATACTTTTAAATCTCGTGTCATTGGTAGTTTTTCCGGCGGACAGCAGGCTAGATTATTGTTGGCTTCAGCTTTGATTCAAAATCCAGAGGTACTATTGCTCGACGAACCAACCAACAATCTCGATGTGGCCGGCATTGAACACTTAACGGTTTTTCTTAGAGACTACAAAAAAACTGTAATTGTGATTTCTCATGATGCGGATTTCTTAAATGCTTTCACGCACGGAGTTTTGTATCTCAATACTCAGAATCGCCAAGTCGAACAATATAATGGTAATTACCACACGGTGATAAAAGAAATTGCGGCTCGAGTGGAAAAAGAGCAGCGTCAAAATGCGCAACTAGAAAAGTCTATTCAAGCTGATAAGGACAAAATCAACTACTTTGCTCAGAAGGGAGGAAAGATGCGTTTGATTGCCAAAAAAATGCGAGTTGAGATTGAAGAAGCCGAGGAGAATAAAGTTGATGTGCGTAAGGAGGATAAAGCGATTCGTCCTTTTACCATTGAGCCGCATGGTGACATTCCCTTGGAAATAATTAAACTTACTTCAGTTAAAGTAATTAAACACCATGAAGCTAAAGAAGCCGAGTGCGATGTGATTTTGAAGCGCGGCCAGCACTTGCAAATTATCGGACCAAACGGAATTGGAAAAACTACATTACTAGAAAGTTTGGCGGGTGGAACAGCTACTGGTGAAGAAGTGGCAGCGGGAGTTAAGATTGGTTACTATCGTCAAGATTTTTCTAACCTAGATTTTACTCAATCTGTGTTTGAATCATTGATGTCTTCAATGAAGCGAAAGCTCGAAGAAGAAATGCGTTCTATTGCTTCCGGTTTTTTGCTTTCGGGTGACGTGATGCGCACAAAAGTCGGAGATTTGTCCGAGGGACAAAAAGGCTTAGTCGCTTTCGCTAAATTAAAAATGGAAGAACCAGGCTTATTGATTCTCGACGAGCCAACTAACCACATTAACTTCCGACACATTCCAGTTATTGCTCAAGCTCTCAATGAATACAAGGGAGCAATGATTTTGGTTTCCCACGTTCCAGATTTTGTCTCACAAATTCGAATTGATGAAGTGTTGGATTTAAGTAAGTTGAAAACTGATAATAAGTAGACTAGATTTAGTAAAAAGGCACGGCTCAAAAGAGCCGTGCCTTTTTTCGTTTATGGTACTTTACACGACATCTCTCTGGGTCCATACTTAAATTATATGAATCTTTTTAAAGACTATGTTGAATACTTAAAAGATAATCCGAAAGGATATTGGTTCAAGCGGAAGTTGTATGGTTGGGGCTGGACGCCAGCTCGACCTGTCGGTTGGATTGTGACATTTTTGTTTATCATTATCATAATTGGATTAGCTTGGCGGATTGATAGTGCCGGCACAAACCCCACAGTGCAAGACTCAAGAAATATTCTAATTGTAATCGGATTATTTTTGCTGGTGATGTGGCGAACTGGGGAACCACTTAAGTGGCAATGGGGCAAGATAAAAGACAATAAAAATTAGCATGGAGCATTCTATTTATGTAGTGCGTTGTGCTGATAGTTCGCTGTATACTGGCTATGCAAAAGATGTTGAAAAAAGATTGAAAGAACATAACGGTGAGAGTGAAACAAAAGTAGGGAAGTTAGCCGGGGCCCGTTACACTCGCGGTCGCCGCCCAGTTGCCTTAATTTACACTGAAACATTCTTCACTCGTTCTGAAGCGATGAAGCGAGAGTGTGCCATTAAAAAGTTATCCAAAAAAGAAAAGGAGTTGTTGATTTCAAATGCGTCAAAACAGTAAAAATCAGTGGATTTCTCATTTAATATCAATTAACAATTTGTAGTATAATATTGGGATACTACTAATAAGTAGCATAATTTCATTAATAAATTG
>JBEDID010000068.1:0-4909 GCA_041173745.1 Candidatus Parcubacteria bacterium
GAGAATAACTTGGTAATAATCTCTTGAATTGTGTTAGAATGTACCACACTAACAGGATTATTTATTATTATTTTTATCTATGGCTGAAAACCTATTTATTCCTAAGATGGACCGTGTCACAGAGGCAGAGGTGGCTGCACCGGTTGCTCGCAAGGTTGATTTTTTACAGAGGATTATTCAATACGGGGTTGTAGTTTTGTTTGGCTTACTGCCAATCTTTTTCACTCCTCACGTTTGGGCTTCACTTGGATTTAGTAAAGTGATGTTGGCTATTTCGTTTGGATCCGTGATAATGATTCTCCTTTGCTTCCAGGCGCTAAGACGAACACATGTGTCGACAGTCTTTCCTGTCTCACTAGGGCTTTACTGGTTGATGGTTGCAGCGGCTACAGCTTCAGCTTATTTGACCGGTGACATTCAAGATGCGGTGCGCGGTAGTATGATGGAAACTCAGACGGTCGCCTTTTTGGCGACAATTGGTCTGGTTATGTCTTTACCTTTAGTCTTGCAAAATTCTAAAGAAATGAGTTTAAAAGCGCTGACATTTTTTGGTGTCACAGCTGCATTATTGTTAACCTATAATATCATAAGGATTATTTTCGGAGCTAATTTGCTGCCGTTTCAGACTTTCGGACAACTAACCGTTTCACCTATCGGTAACTTCTATGATTTGGCTATCTTTTGTGGTTTGATAATTATATTTGGTTTAGTTACGCTCGTTCAGCTACCGCTAAAGGCCCTGTTACAGTATTTTATTGCTGGTTTAATCACAGCCGCACTAATTCTTTTGATGTTTATTAATTTCTTCAGTGTATGGTTAATTGTCGGTCTTTTTGCTTTAATAATTATTACTTACCAATATTCACGCAGTGCGTTGTTTGGTGATACGGAGCAGACACCCGAGATTGTTAATTCCCGAGTGCTAAAAGTAACAACCGGAATCGTTTGTGTTATAAGTGCCTTATTTATTATTTCTGGTCAGTACTGGGAAGATAAAATTAGTAGTATTGCTGGTATCAGTTATATCGATGTTAGACCATCTTTAACTTCGACTTTTGATATTACCAAGTCAGTATATAAAGAAGACGCTCTGTTGGGAGTTGGTCCTAACCAATTCTCGACCGCTTGGCGACAGTTTAAAGATCCAATAATTAATCAGACTGTTTACTGGAATACAGAATTTATTGCTGGCAATAGTTTCATTTCAACTTTGTTTATTTCTCTCGGTTTACTTGGCGGAGTGTTGATGGTGTTTTTCCATCTCTCGTTCCTACATTTAGGTTATCGTATGTTCCTGCGCACAAAACGGCCAGATTCCTATTGGTACTATTTTGGAATTGTGTCATTTGCTGCCGCTTGTTATTTGTGGGCTATGGCGTACTTGTATGTCCCAGGCACCACTAACTTATTGCTAGCAGCCTTTTTCACAGGACTGACTTTTGTCGCTGCTGGAGCCTTGCTTCCTACGATGCCTAAGATGCTTCCTTTGGTAACTAATCGTCGTCGTGGTTTCTCACTAATGGCTTTAGTAGTGGTAATGGTAGTAGGTTTTGTTTCGATTTTGTTTGTGTCCGGAAAACAGTACATTGCACAAGCTTCATTTAATGAAGCTTATGCTACAGCTACGTCGATACCACAGTTTGAAGTTGCTGCTAACAGATCTTACTCTTTATTTAAGGATGATAGATTCATTGCTGCTAAAGCGCAATTTAAATTAGGTGATCTAAATAACTTAATGTCTATTCAGGAACCTTCAGAAGAAGATGTAAAGAAGTTTGCTGAAGTTTCAAGTCTAGCAGTTGATTATGCACAAAAGACCGTAGAGTCTGATCCGACAAATCCTAGTTATCAAGCGATTCTAGCTAGTGTCTACGGCAATTTGGCTTTAGCCGGAATTAGTGGAGCGCAAGAACGATTTGATTCTGCTCTAGCAGAAGCGATGCGTCTTGACCCGCTCAATCCTGAATATTATCTCATTGATGCGCGGATGGCTTCCCGTAATAGTGACGCTGTCGCTGCACGCGAGAAAATCGGCAAGGCACTAGCTCTGAAGCCAAATTATACCGAAGCGCTTTATTTCTTAACTCAGCTTGATATTGGTGAAGGTAACGTTGAGGCTGCGATTGCTGTCTCAAAGGATATGATTTCCCTTGAACCAAACAATCAAGCGCTTTACCTACAATTAGGAATTTTACTCTCCTCCAATAACAATTTGACCGATGCTGAGGCCGTGTTTAAGCGTGCGATAGAAATGGATCCACAATACGCAAATGCTAGATATTTCTTGGCTATTGTTTATCTCAACACTGAACGCTCTCAACTAGCTCTTGAAGAATTGAAGCTTGTTAAGCAAACTAATGAAGACAATACTGAATTGGCTGCTTTAATTGGTCAAATTGAATCAGGGACCTTTAAGTTGCCTCAAGACATGACCTACTCAGAACCAATAAAAGATGCTCCTTCAAAAGATGGTGGCAATGATGTTGTTACAACTGAAGGTACTGGTATTGATGCAAATAAAACTGATTCAACTGCAGCGACTAAAGCTGATGAGTCAGTCGGAGGGTCTGAGGTTCCGGTAACTGAAACTAATCAACCAGAACCAAATTCTGTTCCGGCTGAGTAGGGCATAATCTATGGTCAAACGTGTATTTACTTTTGTGTACCGTGAAATACGCGGTTTGCATCAAGCTGCGTACATTCTAGCGCTGTTTGCTTTCGGGTCGCAAATTCTAGCGGTAGTTAGGGATAGACTATTGGCGCACACATTTGGTGCTGGAGTTGAGCTTGATTTATATTACACAGCTTTCCGGATTCCTGACTTGTTGTTTGTTCTATTTGCTTCAGTACTTTCAATTTATGTTTTGCTGCCGTTTGTTAACCGCTACGCTGAAACTGAATCGCCGATTGCAGGAGCGGCGGTTTTGTCGCAAATATTCACGATGTTTCTGTGGGTGTATGCTGCTGTGGCACTAGTGCTAGCGCTCGCAGCACCGTGGTATATGCCGCACCTTTTCCCAGGGTTTATTGGTCAGTATGAAAGCTTAGTAAGACTGCAACAGATATTACTAATTCAACCGTTCTTGCTTGGGCTCTCGAGTTTGTGTGGCGTGGTGACACAAATGAATCATCGCTTCATTTTGTATGCACTAAGTCCGTTGCTCTATAACATCGGTATTATTTTTGGAATCATTGCTTTGTATCCGTACTTTGGACTGACTGGTTTGGTTTGGGGAGTGATAATTGGAGCTCTTGGTCACGTCTTGATTCAGGTTCCGTTTGTGATGCGTAGTGAGTACGCGTTTACAGTTGTACCGCGAGTTAAATGGTCCGTGCTACGACAAATTCTGGTGGTTTCTGTGCCGCGGGCGTTAACTTTGTCAGTTAATCAGATTGTGTTATTGGTCCTGGTAAGTATGGCGTCTGTGATGACGGCTGGTTCAGTGTCAGTTTTTCAGTTTGCGTTCAATTTGCAGTCGGTGCCGTTAGCTATTATCGGCATGAGTTATTCTGTCGCGGCTTTTCCTACTTTGTCATTTTTATATGCCAAGAGTGATCACGATGGCTTCAATCGACAATTGTTAACGGCGTTGCGGCACATCATCTTTTGGTCAATTCCGATTATTGGATTAGTGGTGGTATTACGGGCTCAAATTGTCAGAGTCTTACTAGGAAGCGGCTCATTTGATTGGAGTGATACTCGTCTAACAGCTGCTATGTTGGCGATGTTTGTGGTGTCTCTAATTGCTCAGGCTGTCCTTCTTCTTTTGATTAGGGCTTTTTATGCGGGAGGTCGCACTACCTTACCGTTGTTTGTATCATTAGCGAGTGGAGCACTGTCAGTTGGTTTGGCTTTTTGGCTACGTGCGTCTTATCTACCAGGCTCAGGTTTAGAAAACTTTTTGACGGATGTTTTAAGGCTACAGAATGTTTATGGTTCTGAAGTGCTAGTTTTGGCCTTAGCTTTCACGTTCGGTCAGTTTGTGCAATTAGTGGTTTTACTGAGCCTCTCAACTAAGGCTTTTAAAATTAGTTATCGACCGCTCGCTGCGCTCAGTTTGCAAGCTATCGCAGCTGCTTTTGCTGGCGGCGTATCGGCTTACGGGGCTCTGACTTTTGTCGTCGATGGAGTAAATCAAGAAACTTTTATTGGAATCTTATTGCAGGGCGCCGTGGCTGGTGTGGTTGGCTTGTTTGCAATTGTGTTAGTTTATGTCGCTTGTGACTCGCCGGAGTTGCATGAAGTCACTCGTTCATTCCGAAAGAAAATTCTCAAAACAGATATTATTGCACCCCAGCCAGAATGAGACTAGTCTTTTTGCCAAACTAAGGTACAGTAGGCATTACTTATAACTTATATGAAGATACGAAATTTTAGTATTATTGCCCACATCGACCATGGTAAATCCACGTTGGCTGACCGCATGCTCGAGGTGACTCAAACAGTTGAAGCTCGAAAAATGAAAGCTCAAGTGTTGGACTCAATGGATCTGGAGCGCGAGCGGGGCATTACGATTAAAATGCAGCCGGTACGAATGAAATATCATCACGACGGTGTGGAATATGAATTCAACTTGATTGATACACCGGGCCATATCGACTTTTCTTATGAAGTTTCACGCGCACTTCAAGCGGTGGAAGGAGTGTTGTTGCTGGTAGATAGTACTCAGGGTATTCAAGCGCAAACTCTAACGACTTTGCAAATGGCTAAGGATTTGAACCTAACTATCATTCCTGTCTTGACCAAAACCGATGTGCCGCATTCACGTCCGATTGAAGTGGGCGAGGAGGTGATGAAATTACTCGACTGCGCGCGTGAGGATATTTTGTTGGTGTCAGGCAAAACGGGTGACGGTGTGCCAGAGCTTTTGGAAGCGATTCGGTTACGAATACCAGCGCCCAAAGAAAG
>JBEDID010000069.1:0-4811 GCA_041173745.1 Candidatus Parcubacteria bacterium
GGCTTTTCGTCTATCTTCTTGACTGTCACGATTGGAAAATATAATAACTGGAGTATCTTTAAACTGTCCATCTTCTCTAATTTCAGCCAATAGTTCAAAACCATTTTTACCCGGAAGCATTAGGTCTAGAATAATAACATCCGGAACAAACTGTTTCATTGACCACAATGCACCTTCGGCACTAACACTGAATTCGTGTGGAAATGAGGATTTTTCTAGTCTGGTTGAAAGAAGATTGCGCAGCAAGGGGTCATCTTCAACTACATAAACTTTAATACCTGAGGTGGTAGTTCTTGCTAGTTTTGGAGTTATGTCGATAGCTGAATCAGTTGAAACCGCATTTCCATAACTGAAAATATTTTTAACTTTATTTAAAATTGACTCCAAGCTTTCATCGGCTGAAATATAATCCGAAGCTGCATAGTTAAGTATTTCATCAACGTCAAAATTAGCGTCTTTGGTTAGTATAAACAGTGGAATGAATTGATAGAATTCGGAAGCATGAAGTTGGGTCATTACACTAGAGCAATTGCCTGTAATATGAGGATGGTTTAAAAGGATTAAATCTGGAGAATGTTCGGTTTCCACTTGAGCTGAAAAAGTGTCACAAGACACAGTTTGTACTTGCATACCGTGTTTTACTAGAAGATCTTCGATACTAACCACAACCGAATCAGTATCACCAATGATGAGTACAGACTTATTACTAAGGATTGACATATACACTATGATAGCACCTTTGTCCCACACACTTCCGCACTAACTCACAGGTTCATTTTTGGCTGCAGTTTCCAGATAATTAATTTCGTCGCGTAAAATAGCAGCCGTTTCAAAGTCGAGTAGAGATACAGCCTCTTCCATTTGTCGACGCTTATCCTTCAATACTTTTTTAGGATTCTTCTTAAATAGTTCCATATCAACTTTGAGTAGAACATCAACAGTTTCATCATGTTTGGTGCGCATTTGATCAGCAATGGATTTTATTTCTTTAATGATGGTCTGCGGGGTGATGCCGTGCTCAGTGTTATAAGCAATTTGCCTTGCTCGGCGACGGTTAGTTTCACCGATGGCGTACTCTAAAGCCACGGTCATAAAATCAGCGTACAAAATAACCCGACCATTAACATTTCTAGCCGCTCGTCCGATGGTCTGAATTAAAGCCGTCTCACTCCGTAAAAAGCCAGCTTTATCAGCATCAAGAATTGCTACTAACTCCACTTCTGGTAAGTCGAGCCCTTCACGCAATAAGTTAACTCCCACTAAACAGTCAAAAACGCCCTTCCGGAAATCGGTTAAAATTTGAATTCGTTCCATTGTATCAACATCACTGTGAATATATTTGGTGTTAATTTTCTTTTCGGCTAGAAATTCAGCTAAGTCTTCCGCCATTCGTTTAGTTAAAGTTGTCACCAGTACGCGAGCACCGCCTTTAATCACCTTCTCAGCCTCCGTAATAAAATCTTTAACTTGGCCCGGGTACTTCCCTGCTTCAACAATTCCCCGCACCTCAATTTCTGGATCAATCAAACCGGTCGGTCGAATAATTTGTTCGACCGGTTTAAGTCCAGCTTCAGCTAATTTTGCAAATTCAAATTTTCCGGGTGTCGCAGTAGTGTAAATTTGTTGACCAACTCTTTCTTCAAACTCTTCAAAGCGTAAAGGACGATTGTCTAAGGCGCTCGGAAGTCGGAAGCCAAATTCCACCAGTGTATTTTTACGCGACCGGTCGCCCGCATACATGCCGTTAAGTTGCGGAATGGTGACGTGTGACTCGTCGATAATAGTCAGAAAATCAGGCGTACCGTCTTCCTTGTGTGGAAAATAAGACAAAAGTGTATAAGGCGCTTCCCCCGCTTGCCGACGGTCAAAGTGACGCGAGTAATTTTCAATTCCGTTACAATAACCAACTTCTCGAATCATGGCCAAATCGTGTTCGGTTCGGCGTCGGATTCGTTCGGTTTCAATTAATTTTCCTTCTTTCTTAAATTTCTTTAATTGCTCATCGAGTTCAAGTTTTATATCCGCGGCGGCGACTTTCTTTTCATCTTCAGGGGTCACAAAGTGCTTGGCGGGAAAAAGATAAAATACTTCCGGTTCTTCTATAATAGCGCGCGTAATGCCATCAATTTTAGTAATATGAGAGACTCCGTTTCCGTCAAAATTTAGGCGAAATATCGCTCGTTCGTTGGTCGGCATAATCTCAACCGTGTTTCCAACGGCTCGAAATTGCCCCGGATTTAAGTCCGCGGTGGTACGTTCAAAATACATATCAACCAACATGCGCAACATCTCGGTGCGATTTGTTTGGAAACCGCGCTCAATTTTCTTGTGCACTTTTTCATACTGCACCGGCGAACCAAGACCGTAGATACAAGAAACAGAAGCCACAATAATTACATCACGGCGGGTTAATAAAGCCTGGGTGGAAGCGTGGCGTAAACGGTCGATTTCCTCATTAATCTGTGACTCCTTTTCAATATAAGTGTCAGAAGTCGGCATATATGCTTCCGGCTGGTAATAGTCGTAATAGGAAACGAAATAATGCACCGCGTTATTAGGAAAAAAGTCGCGGTATTCCTGCGCCAACTGCGCTGCCAAAGTTTTGTTGTGCGCGATGACCAAAGTCGGCTTTTGAATCTGCTGAATCACATTCGCCGCGGTAAAAGTTTTACCCGAGCCGGTCACGCCCATCAGCGTCTGACGGTGCAGGCCAGCATTAACACCATCAACCAAAAGTTTGATGGCTTGAGGCTGATCGCCAGCCGGAGTTTTGTCAGTTGAGATTTCGAATTTCACAGTATGTAACTATACCCCGAGTTAAACAATAAAAAAAGTATATGAGGAAGCGTGAAAAAAAGAGTCGCCCATTATGGAACTACATCCGCATAATCCCCTCCCGTAATCTTTTAGTGAAGTTGACTATATAGTACAAATTATGGAGTGAAGCAAGGTGAGGCCCGAGCATTTCGCCGGCGCGAAAGAGGTGGGCTAGGTAGGCTTTGGTGTAGTTTTTGCAGACGTAACAATCGCAGGATTCGTCGGGTTTACTAAAGTCGCGTTGGTATTTGGTGTTTAAAAGATTGGTGCGGCGATAACCTTCGTTGGTGCGTTCGTAAATAGTACCAGTGCGGCCAATCCGCGTTGGAGCCACACAGTCAAAAGTATCGCAGCCCAGTTTTACCCCCTCGGTAATATCTTCTGGTTCGCCAATACCGAGCAGGTGGCGCGGTTTATCTTCAGGCAGGACTTCATTTACCACACGCAGAGCATCACCTAAATCTGCTTTCGAAAAACTTCCGCCAATCCCGAAGCCATCGAAATCCATGGCTGCGAGCGTACGGGCACTTTGTTCACGTAGGTCGAGATAACGGCCACCTTGCACTACGCCAAAAATACCCTGCTTCTTTAAAGCTTCGTAATTTTGCTTGTGCGCCATGATACTGCGTTTCGCCCAGCGGTGCGTACGTTCCATGGCTTCTTGTTGATAGTCTTTGTCGGCCGTTGGACTGGTGCATTCATCAAAGGCGACAATAATATCAGCGCCAATATTATGCTGAATATCAATTGAGCGTTCGGCTGTGAAGCGATGCATTGAGCCATCAATATGGGAGGTAAAGGTCACTCCATCTTCATCAATCACACAAAGTTTACCATGTTCTTCAGCCAGCTTTTTAGAATACAGATTTAAACCAGTTTTCTCAACTGTATCCGCCACATCACCTTTAGCAAATTTAGTTACTCCTTTACCAAAGGCAGCTCCCAACGAAAACACTTGAAATCCCCCACTGTCGGTCATGGTCGGCAAATCCCAATTAGCAAATTTATGTAGTCCGCCGGCCTCTTTAATAACATCGTCACCGGGCTGAAGGAATAAGTGATACGTGTTAGCAAGCGCCACTTGATTACCTACGTAATCGCGCATATCATCGGGTTTAACGCCTTTAACACTACCTTTGGTACCCACCACCACAAAAGCCGGTGTTTCGATGTCACCGTGCAGAGTATGAATAATACCGGCCCGTCCGAGCGTGCCTGGTATTCGTTTTACGATTTCAAATGAAACGGGTGGTTTTGTCATAAAATGGGAATCTTGAATTAATCACTACTTGCAAAGAAACACCTTGTTCTTACTTTAGCGAGACTCTGGAAGCCAAAAGCTTGGTCTCTTCATAAGAAAAGTTTTGGCTGAAGCATCAAAGCTAGTCCGCAGGAGACTAGTTTGGTCGATAAAGTAAGAACAAGGTGTTCGCGAATTTATTTCACTATTTAATCTCTAACAACTCAATTGAGAACACAAGAGTAGCGTTACCTGGGATTGGGCCGATACCTTTTTCTCCGTAAGCTAGTGCTGGTGGAATTACCAATACACGTTGTCCACCAACTTTCATTCCGACTAGTCCTTGATCCCAGCCAGCAATTACTTGTCCAGCACCAACTGTGAAAGAAAAAGGTTCGCCGCGCTTATTTGAATTATCAAATTCTTGTCCTCCTTGAAGAGTGCCGATGTAATGCACACTGACAGCATCACCTTTTTTAACCTCTGCTCCGTTTCCGATTTTTACGTCATCTATTACCATATTTTTGAAATTACCTTGATCATCTGTTGCTTTTAAGTAAGCGTCTGTGCGAGCTTGATTGACGTCATCTGATTGACCGACTGTTACTGATCCTGTCACTTGAGCTGTTTGACCAGCTGGACCAGCTTTAAATAAAACTGGTCCAGCTTGTACCATGTATAGCGCGAGGGCCATCATGAAGACACTTAAACCGGCTCCGAATAATTCTAATTTGTTAAACATATTGTGCGAATT
>JBEDID010000070.1:0-4544 GCA_041173745.1 Candidatus Parcubacteria bacterium
ATCAACTACGATCTGCCAAACACTTTCGAATATTACGTACACCGCATCGGTCGTACTGGTCGAGGAACTCTACGCGGCGAAGCATTGACTTTCGTCCCTAAATAAAAAATCTTACTGACTTCAGTATAAAAAAACAATCGGCTCCAATGGAGCCGATTGTTTTTTATATCCTACTTTTAATTTCATAAATAACTATCAAAATAAACAGCATGGCAAGTATAACCGCCGGGATTTTTTTCTAGGTAATCTTGATGGTAAGCTTCGGCTGGCCAAAAGCGTGTCAGGGGTTCAAGTGTAGTTACGACTGAATTAGGCCAACGTGCTGATTCATTTACAATTTCAATCATTTCCGCGGCCATCATTTTTTCTTCTGAGCCAGCAAAGAAAATTGCTGAGCGATACGAAGTTCCTTTATCGTTCCCCTGTTGGTTTAGTGTGGTCGGGTTATGAATTTGAAAAAAGAAATCGAGGATATGACGATAATCAATGATTTCGTCATCGTATTCAATCTGTACTGCTTCGGCATGACCATCATGGTTTTCATAAGTTGGATTATCATTTTCTCCACCAGCGTATCCAACTTCAGTATTAACAACTCCTTTCAATGACCGAATCAAATCTTCCATGCCCCAAAAACAGCCGCCGGCTAGTACTGCAATTTTAGTCATACTAAAAATTAATCTTTTAAGTGTTCCTCAAAATAACGTTTTATCAGGGCAATATCATCTGCTTCAAGAACATGTTTCTTGGGATTACTTTCTAACCACTGCATGGCAGCTTCAAATTCTGAACGACTAATTCCTGCCTCAAGTCCGGACTCATACATATCAGACCGAAATAATTTTTCTACCTCAATTAGTTCATCTTTTTCCAACTTGCCGTATAAATTATGCATAATTTCCTTCATCTCTTCTGGTGTGACGCGCTTTGGTTTGTCAGCAAAAAATAATCCCATATACTCACATTATACCAGACAGATTAAAGGCCACTCTAGTGAAAGAGTATTTGAAAATTAAATATGTAAGCATTAGTTCTAGATAGCTTGACATGTGTAGTATTATCTTATATAATAAAAATTCGGACAAACAACTTTACTACCTTGTACTATGTGAGTATTTATGGTGTAAAGTTAAGTCACGGGTATTGATGTAAGAATATTGTATTTCATGCGTCATAGAACCGGACAATTATATAGGAGTTCATTAAAGTGTTTAAAAAAACTGCATTAATCTTTTTTTTGTTGCTTTTAACGTTTAGTAGCGAGAGTTTATTTGCTAAACAAAAGGGCATTTCAGTTCATTCAACTAAGATATTTAGTTGGTATGGAGGAAAGTTATTTCACAAGCACGAAACTGCCAGTCAGGTCATTTTCAATGAAAATAACTTACACATGGCAGCCTACAACAAGTTACCCTTAGGAACAGTAGCGAAAGTTACCAATCCTGAAAATAACAAATCAGTTGTGATTGTTATCCTAGATAGAACTGCCGATTGGGTAGAAGGTATAGGGAGGGTCGACTTATCAAAAGGAGCAGCTAGTTTTTTGGAATATAAAGAAGATGGATTAATGACGGGTAAGCTAGAAATTATAGCCCAACCTAAAAAAAACCTCACGAAGAAAGAAATTAGTATCCTGGTTGCATATGTAACCAGTACCCCAATTTCCGAAATCAGACTTTAAGCTGAGCGTATAGATTGAAGTATTATGTATCTACAAGAATGTGATACTGCAGTATAGTAGTCAATCTCTACTCTTATAATATAGCCACTGTGATTTATTGCAGTGGTTTTTTCATATTTAAAAAGGCGGTCGGAAGCGAAGCTTCCGACCGACTTTTTTGGTTCTGTCTTATTACTCGGTCGTTACTCCATCAAAATGTTCTTCTACTTCATCAGCCTTGGTCGGCTCTACTAAACCGTCTTTATGTTCAGCTGGAGAATATACTGTGTACAACTTCAAAGGTACTGCACCAGTATTTATTACATTATGTTTCACTCCTGAAGGAATAATAAATGCCCACTCCCCTTCAATCTCATATTCATCAGTTTCATTTAAAATCAATTTACCAGCACCGCTTTCTATTCGAATGAATTGATCAAGGTGATGTGTTTCTTCACCAATTTCTACACCAGGCTCTAAATTCATCACTACTAACTGACTGTGTTCTCCAGTATAAAGCACGCGTCGATAATCAGTGTTTTGCATTGTCACCTCTTCTATGTTTATTACGTAGCCTTTTTTCATAGCATTTTATATTAGTTTTAATAAAATATTTAGTATCATTCTACTTAGTAGTACTGCTGAATTAAAACTTTTATTTCACACCAACTAACTCTTCACTATGTAAGGAGGTTCCTCACCTTTGAAAAAAGCAATCATATTTTCGGCTACTAACTCTGACATTTTGTCGCGAGTTTCTTCACTGGCGGATGCGATATGTGGAGTGAGTACGACATTTTCTAATTCAGCTAAGCCGGCTGCTAAGGCTGGTTCATTTTCATAAACATCAAGACCAGCGCCTCTAATTACTTTATTTTTAAGTGCCTCGACAAGAGCCACTTCATCAATCACCGGTCCGCGAGAGGTGTTAATTAAGTAAGCGGATGATTTCATCATCGCCAAACGTTCAGCATTAATTAAATGTTGAGTTTGAGGGAGGAGTGGCACATGAATCGAAACTACATCTGCTGTCCGTAGAACGTCTTCTAATGATTCACAATAATCACAAGCGACTTCTGCTTCCAAAGCTTCGGAACGAGCAATATCGTAATACTTTACCTTCATTCCAAAACCACTGACCATCCGTCTAGCGACACCACTACCAATTCGTCCGGCCCCAACAATACCTAGAGTCTTGCCTTGTAAATCACTACCGAGCAATAGTTCTGGTGCCCAACCTTCGTACCGTTCAGCGCGGGTAAATCGATCCCCTTCCGCAATCCGTTTAGCCACTGTTAGAATTAGAGCGACAGTATATTCGGCTACTGTGTCAGTCAAGACTCCGGGAGTATTTGTCACAACTACTCCAGCTGCGTTGAGTGCTGGAACATCAATATTATTAAAACCAACTGCGTAATTAGAGACGATTTTTACTTGAGGAGCAGCAGTGAGAACCGACTCATTTATGGTATCAGTCAGAAGACTCACTCGCCATCATAAGGTCGTGCTGCTAAAGCTTCGTGCAATTCTTCACTAGTTAAAACACCATCTTTTTCACTCACTACTACTTCATGTCCAGCTGCGCGCAGTTGCTCAGTACCAACTTTAGGAATCTGTCTAGTTACAAATATTAGTGCCATATGGAATTAAATTATTTATATTCTACTATATTAACACACGCTATTTATCAAGCATGGTCGCCGGCCACAAAGCCGGTGCTCCAACAAATCTGCAAACTATAGCCACCAGACGGTCGATTGATATTTAAAACATCCCCGACTAGATATAAATTTGGTAATATTCTTGATTCCATGGTTTTGAAATCTATTTCCTCAAGCTTTACTCCCCCGTCAGAAACAATCGCTTTGTCTTCACCTAATAACGAATCAATTTGTAGCGGAAAGGCTTTTATGATATTAAGCAATTGAACACGACTAGTTTTACTTACCCCATGGCCAGGAGTTTCACCATCAAGACCAATCACTACCAACAAGACTTCACCGACCGCAGCGGGAACCAGTTCAGAAATTATATTTTTTACTTTTTTGTTTGAGTTTTCTGTCAGTAATGTTTGCAACCTAACTTTTGTTTCTGCTGCATCAAGCAGCGGCAGAAAATCTACCTTAATAGTAACCAAACTTTCTTCAAGTAATTCCCCCACGGTTTTACTTAAATTTAAAATAGTCGGTCCCGTTACACCGACATGTGTGAATAATAATTTTCCTTTGTGAGAACTTTGTTTTACGTCGTCAGCATAAATTGTTAATTTTATATTAGGTAGAGTAACTCCACTCAAGCGACTAATCCATGGTACTCCAACTACAAGTGGCACTAAGGCCATATTATTTGAAATAATTGTGTGACCTAAAGAACGCAGCCAATCAAATCCTTCGCCTGAAGAACCGGTTTCTGGTCGTGCCGTGCCACCTGTTGCTACTACACATGCAGAAGCAGTGAAATTGTCCGTTTTGGTACTGACAGTAAACTGCTGATTTTTATCATCAAAAACAATACCAGTGACAGTCACACCATTTTTTACAGTCACATTTTGCTGCTTTACCTCCTTTCGCATAACAGCACAGATTGTTTCGGCTTGGTGGGTCGAAGGAAATAGCCTGCCTTCGTTTTCTTCCACTAACTCAACTCCCCGCTCGGCAAACCACTGAATTGTTTCAGCGACACCATATTGCATAAAAGTGGAAAATAAAAATTTACCCGAGTCTTTATACTGACTCAGCATCTCCCGTACGACAGGTTTATTATTTGTAACGTTGCACCGGCCGCCACCAGTGATAGAAAGTTTTTTACCAAGGATAGAGTTCTTCTCGAGCAATAAAACGCGCCGGCCGCGCGCGCGAGCGCGCCCCGCCCCCCACAAAACCCC
>JBEDID010000071.1:0-4501 GCA_041173745.1 Candidatus Parcubacteria bacterium
CACAGAAGGGTCAAAAAAACCAAAAAATAATAGATCCACGTGAGTGGCGACCGATGATTGCATAGTCATCGGTCTTTTTTATAGCTAAAATTTAAACTTTATCCAGTTAAAACGGTCTATGGTACACTTGACTTTTACTCTAAATAATGTATAATAATAAAAGTTAAATTTACCTAGATCTCTAGGTTTTGAACCTTAATAAAAACTCGAGGAGAGTGTTATGAAAGCAATTATCTTAGTAACAACAATGGTGTTTGTTTCACTTTTGTCTGGATGTGCTATCGCGCCTTATGGTGTTGGTGGTCAACAAGGACAACATCAGTCCGCTATGGGTTTTGCAGCTCAACAAGCGGCTGATATGAAAACCGAAGGCAACAAATTCATGCGCAATGCTCTCAGTGATGAGGGTGTGTGTAATGGGGCTGCTGGCGGTACACCAAGTCAGGTCTATAAAGATGCTGACATTTCAAATCAGAATGGCGGTGTGTCATTCAGGATTTACTACGATGGAAATCGGAGAATTGTATGCGACAAATAATAATTTTATTACTCGCTACAATCCTGACGGGTTGTGGCGGGCATTATGTCCATATTTCCAGCGACGTCTTTGATTTTGGAGAAGAAGCTGGAAGTCTTTGTAAAACCATGAATGCTGTGACCGATGTAACAGCTATTCATGCCGACGAAGTAGAACTCAATGCGCAAGCATACAGATATACAGCTCGTTCAGGTTTTGTGAGGAAAGGATATGATTGTCAAAAACGAAGTAAAATCATTGTTCCGCCTCAGCCATATGGATACTATCCATATTAGTTCAAAGCGTTACCTCCGGGTGACGCTTTTTTTTGACTATTTTCGTAAATCGTTGTATTTTAAAATAGTCTTATTTCTTCAGGAGAGTGTCATGAAATTTAGGAAAGTGTTAATTTTGTTCTTTGGGTTGGTTTTGTCTGGTTGCGTTTTAGTCCCAGCTGGGCCAAGTGGTTATCATAGTTACTTAGCAAATGATGGCGACGGAGGAGGGTATTACGGTTCATCTGTTTATATTGCACCACCGCCACTTTATTTTCCTTTGTACAGTAGAGGTTATTACAATTGGGGTTATCGACCTCGGTCATTTAATTATAATCGCGGCTGGTCAAATCGCGGTTGGGGAGGGAGCCACCATTACCAAAATCACGGTTGGGGTAGACGTCATTACAGATGAAGATGAACGTTCTTGAGTTAAATATTTAGCGCCGTATGAAATCATCATACGGCGCCTTTTTTATGCAAAATATAATTGACTAATATGTTAATATAATGTATAATTTAATTAGTTAAAGAAGTACAAAATATCATAAAAATAGAACAGGGGAATGAAATGAAGAAAGTAATTAAAGTTTTGTTAATTGGTTTGGTAATTCTAGCTATTGGTGGTTGTGTGCCGTATGGTCCAAGTCGTTACCAGGGTCCACAGTCATATATTTCTGGAAATCCCGGTTATGGCTCATACCAATCTTCACAGCAAGGAAGGTACCGCCCGCAAAATTCATACGGCGGAAATTCATACGGCGGAAATAGACAGTCTTATCCACCGAGACAATACCAACAAAGACCATCTTTCAATAATCAGCATGGTCGGAGCAACCGTAATTACAATAATCAAAATAATCACAATCGCAGCTGGGGTGATTCCATTAGGCAACTAGACCCACGCAAACATAGTGTATATCGTGATGGGTACGGTCGTAACCATGACCGATGGGAGCCAAGATACAATTCTGATCATCATCAGCCTCAATCGGGTTGGAATCGATAAGACTCAATAGCGTCACAAGTTTACTTGTTTGGCGCTATTTTTATATGATTATAATAATAAAGGACCCGCAATCTGATTGCGGGTCCTGTGAATATTATTTAAAGAACTTATTAAATTTTTGTCCAGTTTTCAAAATCACTTTTCGAGACTTTGTACCAATGAAACAATCCTTCACCAGCGTCAGAATGATAAATATTATATTTACATAAAATATTATGGTAAATCTGACTATTTTCTCCAGTTTTTAAAAATGGTATTACTACATCCTTGTACCAAATATTTTTGCTTACTCTTGCAATTTCGCTAAATAGTTTTGTTTGCAAACAAACATCGTCTGAAGTTTGTTCTTTGGTAATAAAGTAAAAATGAATTTTTAATAAATTACCGCTACTTGACGAAATTTCTGAAATACCTGCTCCGGCCAGTGGGGTGTTGGGTTGTTGTTCATTAACTAAATAAATGAACTTTCCATCCTGATCCATAACCTTATTGTGCAGCTCCCGGGTGGTTCTTTTGTTGGCTTCGGATACTGAAATTAAACTGTCATAATAATTCCAGGGTTTGTCTCGAACGTGCGTTTGAATATTCATTAAGAACCTCCTTTTTTTGATGGGTGTTAACTCCATTTGCACTATATAGTCAAAATTTATTTTAGCAAGGCTTTCGTTGTGATACTATGGTTACAAATATATATATGCAAAAATCTTTTCTTCGTGAGACCGCTGGTGTAATCATGCGGGCAGTGGTAGTGGTCGTGACGATAGTGGTTGTGATTGGTTCTATTTCAGCTCTATATGAAGTTAAGGGTGATGTTGGTGATGGGGCTTGTAATATCGCAGTATTGCCACTAGAGGGAACCATTTTGCCCTTTCATGGTATCGGGGACTTTGAGATGATAATTACTCCCGAATCTGTCGAGTCCTTCATGGATGTTGTGGAAAAAGAAAAGGGGATTGAAGGAGTTTTGGTTGAAGTAAATTCACCAGGTGGTACACCCGTGGCTTCCGAACGAATCGCTGAACGTTTTCGAAGCAGTGATTTGCCAATTGTTGGTTTGGCCGGTGATATGGCTGCTTCGGGCGGATATATGATTGCCTCCGCGGCCGATTATTTGATTGCTTCACCGATGTCGGAAATCGGTAGTATTGGAGTGACGATGTCATACACCGAAGAATCTAAGAAAAATGAAGAAGAAGGAATCACTTATGTGCAATTAACTTCTGCAAAATATAAAGACATGGGCAGTCCTAATCGACCAATTACCGATGAGGAACGAGCATTGTTGGAAGCAAACTTGTTAATTATTCACAACCGGTTTGTCGATATTGTGGCTGACTACAGAAAAATGGATCGTAGTGCCGTTGAAGCTTTGGCCGATGGTTCGGCTATGCCGGGAGTACGCGCTCTTGAAAAAGGTTTAGTTGATAAGCTCGGCGGTCGTGCTGAAGCTAGGCAAACCTTTGCTGATTTACTCAACAAAAATGTTGATGGCATTAAGTTCTGTGAATATAAGCGGAGTTTATTGCCATTCTAATTAAAGTTGATAGAAGTTGGTACTATCTGCTGAGTTGAGCAGCGCAAGTTGTTATAATAAAACCGAAGTAATATAGATAATATATAAATATGCCACATTCAACAGAATCTTTTAACGCTGGGAATACAGAAGTTAGTCATCATGAAGCGGAACCGAAGTGTCGAAATTGCGGGAGATTATTGACCGAAGATACTCTCCGTAATCCGGAGGCTTACGGAGGTTGTTGCGGTGACGATTGTGCCAAAATACTCTTCGATAATGGTGCTCTGTCGTATTCACTCGATCATGCCTTAACTTACTTTGATGAAGCGATGCAAGGTTTGGGCGAAAAATACAGTCTTACCGAAGCCGAGATTCGAGCTACGATGGAAACACTCGATACTTCAAGTGTGGTTGTGGTAACTTTGGCTCTAGAAATTATGGAAAAGTGGATGATGACTGCTGCTCAATTACGAATTGAAATGGATGTGCTCGGTACAACCGATGTAAGGCAAGTCGGCCTAGCTTTGTCTGATCGCTTTGCTAAGGAAGCACAAGCGGAGGAAGTTGAAGAAAATGCTGGCGAAACAATGTAGTTTTTGTTAAGACTAGACAAAATAAACACCCAAAACCTCATCTTTCAAAATAAGATGAGTTTTTGTATGTTGAAAAAAATGTGTAATTGCTTTTAATCCCGTAATTCCCCGTGGGCTCTGCCCCGGGGAGATTTCATTAACCAAACTTTCGTTCGGTCATTTTGAGCGTATTTTAATTGACTTCACTGGTAATCAGTGGTTAAATTCTCGCTAGATGTTCTTTAAAATAGGAGAAAATAAGTGATAAGAATGCACAATGGTAAGCAACTCAAGTTCCTAAGTTATTATTGTAATTGGCAAGAAGCTAGCGTAGCAGCGGTACGATTAAATATTCGTTCAATGAAGGAATATGAAAAGAAGTATAAATTAGATGGAAGATTATGTCGCAAACCGAAAAAAATGTATTCGAATTTTCCAGGCTGGGTAAGGTTTCTTAATAAAAAAGTTGATTTTTACAAAACTTGGCAGGAGGCAAGTGTTGCGGCAATTAAATTAAATATTACGAGTTTTGATAAATATAGTGATGAATATCAAAAAGATCCATTGTTACCATCAGGACCTCCAAGATTTTATAAAGATTTTCCAGGTTGG
>JBEDID010000072.1:0-4413 GCA_041173745.1 Candidatus Parcubacteria bacterium
CTCGACACTTACCGCGGCCTGATTTTTGATTTTCAATATTCCAACCACCGCGGGATTATTGTTTTTATGCGTGTGTTTGATGGGGAAGTGAAGAAGGGTGATGTACTGAAATTTGCGGCTAGTAAACGGACTTTTACGGCGCTGGAAGTCGGAGTGGTGACCCCGGAAGAACATCCTGTCGATTCTCTCGAGGCGGGTGAAATTGGTTATATTGTAACGGGAATTAAAGAGCCAGGCGTGGCTGCTGTGGGTGATACACTCATGCGTGAACGTAGTACAGCTGAACCTTTGGTAGGTTATCAACGAGCTCGTCCGGTGGTATGGTCATCAATTTTCCCTAGTAATCAAGATGATTTTTCTCAGCTCCGTCAAGCCTTGGATAGATTGCAATTGTCAGACTCGTCGCTTTCTTATGAAGAAGAATCGTCGGGAGTTTTAGGGCGCGGTTTTCGCTGTGGCTTCCTAGGGATGCTGCACATGGAAATTATTACCGAACGATTACGGCGAGAATTTACGATTGATATTATTATTACATCACCTTCCATTTCCTACGAAATTACTTGGCCTGATGGCAGCATTGAACAAATTTATGCCGCCAACCGTTTCCCTGAGCATGGCGACAGAGTAAGTGTACGCGAGCCTTGGGTACTAGGACAAATTATCCTGCCGGGCGACTACATGGGTAATGTTCTGACTCTTTTGTATGAGCATGAAGCGGGCGTAATCGACACCGAAGTGTTTGGTGACGGACGCACGCTTTTGGTGATAGAAATGCCTCTACGAGAACTGATGCGCGGCTTCTTTGACCGTCTGAAGAACGCTAGTAGTGGCTATGCTTCATTGTCTTACGAAATCGCCGAAATGCGTCCTGCGACCGTCACTCGACTCGATGTCTTAGTGGCCGAAGAAGAAGTGCCAGCCTTTTCCCGTGTGGTAGGTATGGCAAGGGCTGAGATAGACGCTAAGGCTATTACCGAGAAGCTATTTAATACTTTACCGCGTCAGCAATTTACGATTAAGATTCAAGCCAAAGTAATGGGTAAAATTATTGCCACCAAAAAGATTACAGCTCTAAAAAAAGATGTTACCGCCCACCTTTATGGAGGAGACATCACCCGTAAAATGAAACTCCGAGACAAACAAAAGAAAGGCAAAGCCAAAGCCTTAGAACACGGAAGAGTACACATACCACCAGAAGTGTTTATGAAAATGATGAAAAGTGACTAAACGAGCGTAGCGACTATTAGGAACTTTGTTCCGAATTTGGCCCTACCCTAGGCCAAATTCCTGGAACTCGAGCTCTAAAGCTTAACTGTATAGTTTTCTTTATTACTCCCTACCCTAGGCCAAATTCCTGGAACTCGAGCTCTAAAGCAAAGGTGTTCAGTCTATTTTTTCCTAAGGGGAATTCCTGGAACTCGAGCTCTAAAGCTTAACTATGCAGTCTATTTCAACAGTAGTTCTGTAACATAAACAATAAAGCTGCCACCCCTTAGGGTGGCAGCTTTTCTTCTACTTTTTCTTCTTTCTAATTAAATAATCCTGATCCGCCTGAGTAGGTGAATATCATGCCGAGAATAATCATAACGGCAATAGTTCCCCAAACCCACTTAATAACTTTTCTGGTCCGATGATGAAATAAAAAACTCATGCCTGCTATTGTACCGCATGTGTACAAAGAGGCAATATGTAATCATTTCGGGTACAATAGGGCACGATGTTCGATTTTCACCAAAAACGCAAATTGCGCACAGTTGTTAATTCTCCTTATACTCAAGGGGTGTTGTTAATGTTGGCTTTGGCGGTTGGCTGGAGTGCTTACGTTAGATATTCTATTGCTATGGAAATGCTTGGTCGGCGCGAGCAAGCTGAACAGCAAGCTACGGCTCTAGAGGCCAGAAAACAGGCTCTAGAAGAGAAAGTTCAGTACTTGTCTAGTGAGCGTGGTCAGGAGGCCGAAATGCGCCGTCAGTTTGATGTGGCGCTGCCGGGCGAACAAGTGGTGGTGATTGTTGATAAAGACGATTCGGCGCCAGAAGTATTGCCACTGGCTACCAGTACTGATTCTCAGAGCAAAAGAAGCTGGTATCAGTTTTGGCAATAAACTGGTATAATGTCTGATATTAAGATTAATATATTTATAGTTTCGTATGGATACTGCAGTAACAATCTACAGCACACCGGTTTGTCATTTTTGTCACGCCGCTAAGGATTTTTTTAAGGCAAATAATGTTGCTTACACAGAATATGATGTCGCAGCTGACACAGAAAAGCGTCAAGAGATGATTGATATGACCGGTCAAATGGGAGTACCAGTTATTAAAATTGGCGATGATATAATCATCGGTTTCGATGAGCCAAAGCTTAAGGAATTGCTCGCGCTCTAGAGAAAAGCTGGCCTAAAAACCATCCGTAAAGGATGGTTTTTTTAATTGCCACACTGGCCAGTGGTCAACGAGGTGTCATAAGTGCCGTCTACTAGAGTTTTGGTTTGTTTGCGGACGGATTGTGTTTTGTTGTCCCAGTCTTGTTTTTCCTCGTGTTGTAAAACGAGTTTGTTGTTGTCGGTAATTGAGTACGTTTGGGCAGTGTAAATACAGCCAGCCATGCCACCAGTTGAATAGCTACTAATGGTTTGTGAGTTGGGAATGATTGTTGGATTGCTTAAATTACTTAAGCCAGTATGTTCAATAAAGGTGTCACTAGTTGGATTGAACAGGAGGATTGTATAACCAATATTTCCCGTTGCACCCCACCAGTTGATAATCTTAAGGTCAAGATAACCATCAAAATTAAAATCTTCAGCGGTCACGATATTAATTCCAGACGGTGGCTCACTATCCATTTTGATGCGCAAATTTTGCATAATTTTATCAGTCTCGTACTCCTTAATAATCAAACGTTCTAAACGATTTTCAGCGGTGTTTGGAATCAGTTCAAAAGTGTAAGTTGACAACTGAGGGTGAATCAAAAAATGACAAACAACTCCACCCCGGACATCAGTAAAAACGGAGTCGACTGATTTAGATAAATCAGACGGTGATGTGATGCAGCCATCTATGGTGCGAGGGAAGTCAGTATTGGTGCTAAAAGTTGACGAGGCAAGCGGCGGCGGTGTCGTATTTTTGAAATTGTGTTTCAAGATAAAATTAATAAATATAAGCACCACAAAGCCAACCAACAAAAACCCCAGCAAAAACGCCGTCCCCTGCACAAATTTCTTCCCAAAGTCCATAGGGTAATTATACAGGATTTTAATGGGTTGTTGATTCTTAGACAGAGTTCTATTTAAGTCTGTCTTAAGCAGCCTAGATTATGGATAATAACTAGAGTATTTACATTTCATTCTTCCCTAAGATAATCCTAAAAAAGAAAGTTTATTATACGCCTACGTAACTCCAGCTGAATAGGCTTAAATCTCCATCGCTTCAGTATCAGGAGGATGATGTATTCCCTAGGATGGTCTCAGGTGATTTATTATTTACTGATTAGATTTAATAAAAAACAGACCTCTAAAATTACTCTGTCTGACACATTAGTAAATATTTTATGCTACCATATGTATATGGTAGAAGCTAAAAAAATTATCTTAGGACTTTTAATTATTTTAATCTGTATTGTTATGTTTGATTTTATAAAAAATGATGGTGATATAAAGCCAGATGACGCTAATCTTTCAGATTCTGTTGGAGTCGATGACTCAACATATGGTTTAAAATACTCTTTGGATTTTTCTGGAGCAGATAAAATTATTGTTATAAAAACTGATTATACTCAAGCTGAGCGACCTTCTTATAAAAAAGAAATTACTGAAGTCGAAGTGAGTCAAATTGAAGCTCTGCTTAGAGTTTTGCCTAAAACTGGACTGAAAATGATTAATATGGGTCCAGTAGTTGTGTACAAACTAGTTGCTTATAAAGACGGTGTGTCATTTGCATACGTTGAATTTTATGGTGATATGCTCAAGTCTGAAGATACAAGTTTTTACGGAAAGGACCAAGGTGCAGAGGCTGATGAAACTGCCATCTTTGATTTAATTAAATTCTAAATACTCTCAGACTTTCTAATCCGGTTTAGCTCTTTGTTGTTTTTAAAAAATAATAATGTACTTCCGCCCGGCACATTGGCACGAAAGCAAAGCAGTTTGCTTTCTAAAACAAAAAGATGACTGCGAAGGCAGTCATCTTTTTGTTTTACCATTGTGCCCCTACTAGGAGTCGAACCTAGATCTGCTCGTTAGGAGTGAGCTGTTCTATCCATTGAACTATGGGGGCAGGGTGTTGATACTGTAGCATAAATTAATATTTATTCACGTATTGTTTGCTATAATGTTTACATGTTGCCTGATATCCATGAGCGAGAAGTATTGCATGAGTTGTTGCTGGAAAACCAGCGCTTGCTGACTGAGAATAA
>JBEDID010000073.1:0-4002 GCA_041173745.1 Candidatus Parcubacteria bacterium
TTTTTATATCTCACTATCAGCCTAAAAGAAAAATCACCAGACATAATCAGGTGATTTTTCTTAACAATCAAATGTTAGGATTAACGTTAATCCTTAAAGAACTTTGTTTCCTCGATGTATTACCTCCGAGGTGCGTTCATCATACGATTTAAGGGCTCAAATGAGAAGAGATAGGTTGTGCACATTGAGTCATTGGCCAAGATTTGTTAGGGTTATGAAATATTCGTTAATACCTGTCACTATGTTTGATCAAGTTTACTCTAATGCTATTGCCTTCCCCCAGTTACTAATCATGTTACCATATTTAGGTGTGGTGGATATAAGTATAGCCTTTCTGGCCATACTTACTTTTGTGGTGGTAAGGACGCTGTTTTGGGTCTTACAGACAGTGTTGCTGAAGTACGCCCAGTCGCTAGCAGACAAAACTAATAATAAATTCGATGACGTACTGATAGAGGCTTTTTCTGAAGTCCGTACCTGGGTGTACAGTTTTATTGCCTTATATATTTCATTTAAATTTTTTACTCTTCCAACCACTCTTGATCATGTTGTAAGTGGATTATTTTATTTCTCAGTGGTGTGGCAGGTAATTGAAATACTTACTAAATTACTGGATCATTTCGCTACAACTTTATTGAAAAATCGGGAAGACGAAGAAGGGGAAATAGACTTGGGTGCAGCTACGGCTTCCCACTTCATTGCACTTATTGTGCGTGCAGTTTTGTGGTTACTGGGCCTAGTGTTTGTATTGTCTAATCTAGGTATTCAAGTAACTTCATTGTTAACTGGAATGGGAATTGGGGGAGTGGCAATCGCTTTTGCCTTGCAGGGAGTTCTAGGAGATTTATTTGCTTCTTTCTCAATCTATTTTGATAAACCGTTTCGAGTTGGTGATTTCATCACTATTGGTACTGATTCTGGAACAGTTGAAAAAATTGGGATTAAAACCACCAGAATTCGTACCCTCCAAGGTGAGGAGTTGGTTGTTTCTAATACTGAACTAACAACCACCAGAGTGCAGAATTTCAAAAAGATGCAAGAACGCCGTATTGTGACTCAGTTTGGTATTACTTATGACACGCCACAAGATAGAATTAAAAGAATACCAGAAGTCGTATCTCAAATTTTTGAACAATTATCAGGAGTACGTCTAGATAGAGCTCATTTCGCCACCTTTGGCGACTCCGCTTTAATTTATGAAGTAGTTTATTACGTTGAATCTGCTGTTTATAATGACTACATGAACTTGCAGCAAGAATTCAACTTTAAATTACTAGAACAATTCGCAGAACTCGGCATCAGCTTTGCGTATCCAACTCAGACTATTTACACTAAAACTATCAACTAACGAGCTTGCTCAAGAATTGTAATAAGAAATGGGGTTAATGTTTTAGCAAAAACAGCCGCTCGATAAGAAAGATTTCCACTGAGATTTTCATCTAATGTAAAACCAGTTTCTTGAGTAATGGTGCGATTAATATGAGAAATGGTAATTGCGCGGAGACTGCCTTCACCGTCAATTTGGTCATTGCCACGAGTGGCTATAATGCCAATAACATTACCATCGCTATTGACTACTGGTCCCCCAGACGCTCCTTCAGCACCCACTACGCTACCTCGAATTGAAATCACGTCAGCATAATTGGATCCAAAAGTGTACAACTCTGAAATGGAAGTTGTGGCTTTTCTGGCCAAGAGCTCAGCACTCGGCCCGTTTTCAAGAATATTAGTGGCCGGATAACCAGCTGCAGTCACGATATTATTTTTTGTAGCCAAAGAAAGCATGTTGGTATCAAAACTTAAAGCTGGAAATTCAGCTGGTAGTGGAGCATCGTCAATTCGTCTGTCGACATAAAGTAAGGCATAGTCGCGTTCTCCGGTGCCCATAGGTGTAGCCTCATTCATAGCTGAAGCATTTTTCTGAATCCAAGCAGGAGAGATATAGAGTAATTCAGCGTGATATTGAGCAGTGGCGGGATTACCACTACGTACTATGCATTCAGTGTTGCCGCCCTCTTTGGTTTTTTCGAGCAGAATAAATTGGGCTACGTGTGCATTAGTTAAAATAACCCCATCACGGTCAATAAAAAATCCAGTTCCAGTGGTGGTGCGGATATAGTTGTCAGTGGTGAAGGTACAGAAGATATTAACAATTGCATCTAGTGGCTCTTTTGTGCCTGCTCCCGTTAATCCAACTGCGCTACCAAGAGCAGCTCGTTGGTAATCACCACTCTTAAGAAGGAGGTCAGGAATAATTTGTCCAATTTGACTAGGTAAGTACGATAGTGAAGTGTCATCCTCTTGAATAATAGTGCGAGTTGAAGGTTCTGGACCAAACCAAGTGTTCAATTCTGTAGCCAGAATATTAGTAAGAGCCAGATAAGCTGTTAGAAAGGAAACTAATAATTCAGTTAAAAATTGCATGACGGTTGTCTATGTTAACACGGAGACAGTAAAAAGTTTTGTTGGTTCAAATAGTATAACTTACGAGTGACCAAAATTGTATTAAAAAATATACTAACTTTTCACTTCAATTAAAAATCTGGTATATTTGTAAAATGGCACACTTAAATTACTACTTAGATCTATGCGTGGAAGCGTTTATTGTAAATGATGGGGCGGTGTTACTGCGGTTGCACGAAAAATATAATATCTGGACTGGACCTGGAGGACACATTGACCCAGGGGAAGATTCCAATGAAGCGGTATTGCGGGAAGTCTGGGAAGAGGTTGGACTGAAGGTTATTTTGATTGGGCCAGCCGGTTGGGAGAAAACTGACACTGAGACTAATTTAGACCTAGTTCCTCCCATGTATATAAATCGTCATAAAATTAATGATGTACATGAACACTCTGCTTTTATTTTTGCTGCTAAATCAGACTCTAGAGAAATTAATCCTCAAACTGAAGCAGATATGGGAGTGGAGTGTGTCTGGGTTACTCAACAGCAATTAGATGATATGAAAATGAATGATGGAAGTATTAGAGATGAAGTTTATCGCTATGCTTCAGCGGCGTTAAAATTAAACACTAAACAAGAAGAATAGTTCTTTAGGAAGCCGACTATATTTTATCTGAAAACATGGTCGCAACAAACAAAACCTTTCAGTTTGTGAACTGAAAGGTTTTGTTTGTGTTAGTACAGACATTGTACTTGTTGTGCGGGTGAGAAGAATCGAAACTTACAGTTTCAGTACCCCAATTGGCTATATTATTTCGCAAGCTCATAATCTAGCTCAATCGGGCTTCGATTCTTCACGTAATCTGCCCCCAGCAGATTTCTTCACTCCGCACAGTAACAACAAAATAACCATCCCTTGCGGGACGGCTATTATGTTGACTGTGCGGGTGAGAAGAATCGAACTCCCAACTACTGCTTGGAAGGCAGTCGTTTTACCACTAAACTACACCCGCAGTGAGGAAAAATGTGAAAGTTTACTTTCATATTTCTTCCGAACGCAGCGGTTGAAAGCTTTGCTTACACCCGCCACGATTTTGGTACGTTACTACATTTTATCTTTCTTGTTTTTCTTCCGAACGCAGCGGTTGAAAGCTTTGCTTACACCCGACGCGACGAGCACTACTTGCTGTGCTCTATTTCTTTCTTTGAAACTATTTCAAATTCCCACTATCCTAGCACACAACCCCGATATTTCAATGGTAGCAATACAAAAGCCCCAGGCTAGGGGCTTTTGCTGTGTGTGGTGGGAGATAGTAAAATTTAACTCTTGCATTTCCCATAGCGCATTACCTCCGCTATGTTTATGAGTATATCATACGAATTGGAAGCTGATTGTGTATAACTAAAAACAGACAGTGGAAGCAAAGCTCTCACTGTCTGTTTTTTAAATATCGATACTTTATTTTACTGCGTCCTTCAGTGCCTTAGCAGCACGGAACTTTGGTACGCGCATAGCGGGCACCATTACAGTTTCACCAGTTCGTGGATTACGAGCTTCGCGTGCAGCACGCATCTTAGCTTCGAAAATACCAAATCCAGCA
>JBEDID010000074.1:0-3688 GCA_041173745.1 Candidatus Parcubacteria bacterium
CGCAACTGATATAACATTGCTGTTTTTTACATGTCGAACAATATAATCAGCCGCTAACATTTTTTTGTTAATCAGTTTATCGACCCCAAACTCATGGGTTAGGTTGTGGTAATTAACGTCCTTAACTAGTGCCACTGTATGGGGGACGTTGTGTTTTTTAGCTAATAGGCAAGCGACCATGTTGAGTTCTGGGTCGCCGGTGGCCGCAATTAAGGCGTCCATTTCGTCAATGTCATGTTCAGCCAAAAATCCTGGTTCTCTAACATTGCCATGAATAACCATTACGTCTGGTAACCAAACTGCTAAGTTTTCTGCTACCGTACGGTCATGTTCAACGAGGGTTACACGATGACGTTTTTCTTGTAATCTACGCGCGGTTTCAATTCCAGCCCGACTGCCGCCGACTACCATTGTCCGTCGAATCAATCGGTCACTATTGTGAGCTAATCGCGAAAGGATGGGGACTCCTTCTTCTGAAGTAAGAAAGTAAACATAATCGTCCTCAACTAGAGTTAAATTATCAAGCGCAGTGTGAGTTTTTTCATCCCGAACCAACGCTACCGGTTTGTATAGAAAAGCAGGATTTGTGTAACTAAGTTGGGCTAAAGTTTTTCCAATCATGTGGTCACTTCTTTTGACTACTAAACCTGCCAAACTAAAGCGATTTTTAGCAAACGGAATAAGGTCAGTAAATACACGCTTCTCCAATAAGATTTCAATCTCTGAAGCAGCCAAAGCATCAGGTGATACTATGTCATCAATACCAAGGTCATGAAACCGAAAGACATCATCATGCAAAGTTAGTTTGTGGTGACGGATGCGAGCTATTACTCGTTTTGCCCCCATGCGTTTGGCTAGAATGGTAACCATGAGGTTCATTTCTTCACTGGCAGTAACAGCTACAAACAAATCCGCTTCCGCTATTCCGATGGCTAATAAATTATCATACGAAAGCGCACTGCCATTAAAAACCACCACATCATATTTTGAAAGTATGGTGTTTAGTTTGTGTTGGTCAGTGTCAATAACTGACAATTAGTGATTGTCTTCCGTTAATTTTTCGACCAAATAAGTTCCTAAGTCACCAGCTCCAGCAATTATGATACGCATATATGTGAAGGATTATACCACTGAGATAATTTCGGGGAAGTCTTATCTTCCTAAATAAGTCGTGTTGCTAATTGTCTTCAGTGATAAACCCATCAACCTGATGTTGCCATAAGCGGGCATATAAACCAGCTTCATCTTTGACTAGTTCTTCATGTGGCCCATCCTGAACTATTTTGCCGCCGGCAAAAACTAGAATCCGATCCATTTCTTTCAGGGTTGAAAGTCTGTGTGCAATAGCGATAACTGTTTTGTTTTGCATTAATTCTCGAAAGCCTTTTTGCACTGCCACCTCACTTTCACTATCTAGGGCACTAGTGGCTTCATCTAAAATCAATATCGGCGCATTTTTTAAAATGGCTCTAGCGATGGCTACCCGTTGTCTTTGTCCACCAGAAAACTTCACTCCGCGTTCACCGGTTATGGTGTCATATTTTTTTGGTAAGTTATCGATGAATTCATGAATCTGAGCTTTTTTGGCAGCGTCCACTATTTCTTCGTAAGAAGCATTTTCTTTTCCGTAACCAATGTTTTCTAATAAAGTGCGGTGAAATAGATTGGACTCTTGTGGAACAATTCCGATGTTAGAACGTAGGCTGTCTAAAGTAGCTGATTTTATGTTACTACCGCCAATCGTAATAGTGCCACTATCAATGTCATATTGGCGAAGTAATAATTTTGTAAAAGTAGTTTTTCCACCACCAGAGGGCCCAACGACGCCGACACGTTCATGAGGTTTTATGTGACAAGAAAAATCTTTAAATACTTCAGTCGTACCTTCATAAGAAAATGATACATTTTTAAACTCTACTCCAGTATTTATAAGCTCAAGTGCTGTTGCTTCAGGTTCGTCTTTGACTTCATGTTTGATTAATATTTGTGACAAAGCCTGCTTAGTCTCTCCGAAAATAGCTGAGAACTCATTCATCATATTTCCTACATGCGAAAGCATTTTAACTAATGAAACTGTGAGAGTGATTATCATAATAAATTCACCCAGCGTAATTGACTCGTTGGCCCAGAATGTAAAAGTGAAATAAAGCAAACTACCAACGAATAACAGGATTACAATTACATTGTTTATTCCTAAAACTTTTTCAGTATAAGTCTCAGAATTAATTGAGGCTGTTTGGTAAGTTTTGATTGACTCATCTAGACGAGATAATTCATTTTTAGTTTGAGTGAATTGCTGAACTGTTTCTATGTTAGTAATTGAGTCAACTATATATCCACGCAAGGTACTAAAGGTCTTGGCTGATATTTTTGATAAAGCGACGGTCTTTTTGGATAAAAAATAATTTATCGGAATAAGCAGAAAAACTCCCAGCAAAAATAATCCAGCAATATAAATATTGGCCGTGGCCATAATTATAAAACTTGAAATGACGGCAAATATAATACTTAAAAAACCGCGCACAAAAAAGTTAGTCATCTTCACACTATTTTGGGCTACGATACTAACATCGCTACTGACTGAACCAGCAAAACGATTAGCAAAATAAGCAGTACTGTGTTGTGACAGATAAGCGAATAATACTTTCAAGGTTCCGGTTCGTATGTAGTTTGATAAGTGAAGTAAGGCGATGGAAGTGCTGCGTATTATCATCGTTATTATAAAACGTATAAGCACTGATAAAGTTAGTAAGAGACCAACTTGCGTGATGATGTCGGATTTAGTTAGAACAGAGTTACTGGCAGTATCAATTATTTTACCAATAATTAGCGGTGCTAGAGAGGCAAGGACTTCCGTTATTAAGACTAAAAAAATTATCAAAATTAATAACCGGTAGTAAGGTTTGGTTAGGCTCCAAATAAAACCCACTGGAGAAGTTGGTAGTGCAGAAGTTTTAGTTTTGTTTTGCATGTTGGCTGTATAACAGAATGTGAATTAGTAATGAGTCTATAAGCGGCAGTGATTACTGTGCTAGATACTCTTCTAAAAAACTTATCTCCCGCTTCAAAATAAAATGACCATTATTCGCTTTTGGCACATCCGTTTTCATCTTTGCTAAAACTGCAGCAGGAGAAAGCCAAATAGTTTCTTGACCTTCTGCAATTTCGCCAGGCTCGAGAGCTGTCTCTCCAATTTCACCCTTCACTTTTGCTAAGAAAGCATAGGAAATATGTAGCAGACCAAACTCGTTTCTATACTCTATAGTCATTCCGATTGGTCTTATGATGTCGCAATCGCACCCAACTTCTTCAAGTATTTCACGTTTAAGAGCTTCTTCATTGGTTTCTCCTGGGTCTATGCCGCCACCTGGTAATTTGTGATAGCCATAAACATTTAGATATTGAGTAGCCATATTGCCAGCATCATCCAATAAAATAGCCCGCGCACTTTTTCTAAGTCGATAAGAACCACCCAGCTGCTCAAATTGATCATTAATGCCCAACGACCCATCACTAATTTCATTAAGAATTTTCATGCTGGCAGTATAGCAAATAACGAAGTTCTTTGGGAATTTGATTTTTAAAAAGTTTCAAATTAGGAGAAAACCATGACCGTTCCTGTTTACCTCTGGTATGCCGAAGAATGGGTCCTGACCCCATTTATACTGACCCCATTTATACTTTAAGT
>JBEDID010000075.1:0-3563 GCA_041173745.1 Candidatus Parcubacteria bacterium
GAATTAGGAGTTTAAATATAAAAAAGCCGGCATGAGAATACCGGCTTTTTGTTTAGCTGCTTAATTAAAGCCTTAAGCTAAGTGTGCAACTTTGACCCTTGTTTGGTCTTGTATAGCAAAGTTTTCTAGGGACAGTGGAATATGTGAATCACTAATACTAAAAATGTTTACATAAACTAAGCCCTTGTCAATTTTTATCTGCCCAGATTCTGTGTCACTGACACCATACATGTCAGCAACACAAGGACTGATACCAAAGATAAGGATCAGGTCACCATCATGCAAAGACACCTGTTCTTGACCAGACTCGCTCTCAAAATGCGGGTAATGATCTTCGTGTAATTTTACAACCAAAAGAATCTCTCCGAACTCAGCTCTTCTTGGTGCTTTTCTGCGTTCGATTTGTAAATCAGGTTTGGCTTTTGACTTATTATTATTTGACATAAGAAATCTCCAATCATGTCACTTTTACAATACCGCTTCGTATCCTTAATTTATACTTTACGGCTCCTGTTTGACTATACTCTTATGGAGCATTGTCTGTCAACACTATTCATCCTCATCTGCCTCGTCTTCAATCTCTTGCTGAATAATCTCTTCAATAATATCCTCCAATGAAATTACTCCTACAAAACGTTTATTTTTGTTAATCACGATAGCTAAATGTTGTTTAGTTTTCAACATTTTACCCAAAACGGCATCAAGCAAATCCCCGGTTCCAACTTTTATGAACTTTTTATCAAAAGCTTCTTCGGTATCTTTTATCGAGATATCATCGTCTTCCACCAATAAATCTTTTACATATAACATTCCCACAATATTGGATGGGTCGCCGCTGTAGATTGGTAAGCGTGAAAATCCATGTTCGGTAATTACTTCAAAGAAGCTGTCATTAAGGCGTTGGTTTTCATCAAACGAAATTACTTTTTCGGCTTCAGTCATCACTTCTCGCACTTTCACATGAGAAAATTGCAAAGCACCATGCACGATACGTTTTTCATCGGCATCAATCGTACTGTGGGCGGATTTTTCATGTTCAGACACGATGTCCATCAATTCTCGCTTTGAATACATGGTTGGAAGTTCCTTACCAAGGAAATGGTCCAACGTCCAAGCAATCGGAAAAGTAATAGGATAAAATAAGACAATCACTATTTTGGTAAACCAGGCTGTCCGGGCGCCAAACCATAACGCATATCTAGAAATTACTGCCTGCGGCACAATTTCTCCAAAGATTACAATTAAACCAGTAGCGGTAATACCAGCCACTAAACCAGAAGCAATAGTACCGAGAAAAATCGATAAAGTTGTATTAACAATGACATTACCGAGCAAGAGAGTCGACAGCAAAAGATTGCCCTTCTTGCGCAGTGGATAAACCATTTTTGCATCTTCATCACCGTGCTTTGCCCGGCGACGTAGAGAATGTATATCAAGTGAGAGTAGTCCAAGTGTTAAGCCTGAAAAGAGCCCTGATAAGAGCACGAGGACTAGAGATATTAAGTATTCCATTTAACAAATAAAATATAAAGGTATTTTTTATCTTTATATTAAAAACAACAAATTAAGGATTAAATTTCGACCACGCAGTTAAGCACTGAGTGTATTAATACTAATCTACCATAATTTTAGTCTCGGCTGGTAGTTTTGATTTGATAATATCTAAATCTTGAGCTGAGTACTGAGTTCCTTTAAGATTAAGCTGTTTAAGATTTCTTAAATTTCCTAACTCTTGTGGCAAACCAGTCAATGGATTACCAGACAAATTAAGTATTTCCAGCTTAGATAATTGACCAATTTCAGCCGGCAAGCCAGTGAAGTTGTTACCACTAAGGTCGAGCTGTCGCAGCTTGGTCAATTGTCTAATTTCCGCCTTTAGTGAGCCACTCATACCTTTGCCTGACAAATCAAGCACTTGAACATCTGAGTAAACTTCCAAACCATCGTAGATGGTAATCTTTTTTCCTTTTAATACCGTGCCATCCGCCGAAACATTTTCAGCCACTTTATTGGCCGAGTCGATGGCTTGTTGATAAGTAGAATCACTTTGTATACTACCGTCTTCATTCAACACAGCCTGTGTACCGCCCATACTCGCACTCAACCACCAGCCAGCCAGCGCAATAGTAATCACCAAAGATAAGAGTCCAAATATTTGCATATTTGAAGATTATATCATCATTTAAGAAAAGCCACAGAGTGGGTAATTTATACTCTCTGAGGCTTTTCTTGTCCTGACCATTGCGCAAAAGTGAAATATGGTACCCCAAAAAAAAACTAGTTCATGAAACATTTTTGATCAGCACTTGCTTTTCTAGCGACATCAGCAAAAACCTGCTTCTTTTCCCCAGATGAAGCATTTCTAAAAAATTCTGAAAAATTACTAGTTTCAGGCTTAACACCCTTACAAAACTTTATTCTAATAGCTTTTACAATAGATTTCATATGATGAATTTCATTAATTCTTCTTTAGAATACGTTTCTTTTAGATGACTGTCAATCGAAGCTATATTCTCTTTATATCTAAAATCCGTACCATCTATATTCTTAACTACCAAATCAATTTGCACACTGCTGCCAAAAATACTTTTTACCATATTAACATTTTCTCTAGCAGTAAAATATTTATTTATAAATGCTTCTTTTGGTATGAATCTGCCGTCCCTTTCAGCTCGCTTTAAGACAAAATTCCATGCTTGTACAGGATCTTGATAGACGTAAAGAATGAAAACTCCTCGTTTTTTATTTAGTGAACGCTTAATGTTTTGAATACTTCTTTCCAGATTAGTAAATGTCCCATCAAATACAAAACTTTGATTATTTTTTAACGCAAAGTCATGTACTTTATCTGCAATAATAGAACAACCTGCTTGAAATAATTCAGAATTAGCACCATTATAATCGGAAAAATATTTTCTATACTCATCCAAATCAATTCTTAAAACCGCACTTTTCGCGGAAACTACCTCAATTAGGCGTAAGGATGATTCTGTTTTACCAGCACCAGGAGAACCTGCCATAAATACAGAAATTGGATAGATATCGGGATTAAACATCTTTACATTAGTAAGTCGTCTTGCAATTTCTTTTTTTCGTTTATTTGCAAAAACTACTGCCTTCTCCGAGATGTGTTTATCTATTTCATCCATCATTATAATTTACCACAATAATGAAATCTGTCTGCTGATAAAGCTGTTTAGTTTTATTTTTTATTCGGAGAGTATCTACGTGACGCTACAACAGTCTGGTAAGCAAGTGACGCTAATATAAGTCTTCGCAATGAATTCATACCCTCATAAACACCGACAGTATTATCTGAATTAATAAATTTATGAAGAGGATTAATGTTAACTACACTGAATACATAATCCCAAAATGAACCTAAATGCACTACCTTAAATATTTTTGAACTCTTCCATTACACCAACACCCACAATGATGCGGAAATAAAAAAATAATAGAAAGTCACCTCAAGAAAACTGCAAAAATTTTGCTCAACCCAACAAATCTTCATATTTTGCAACTAATTTTAGTTTATTCCACGTTGTAGTTGTAGTGATTTT
>JBEDID010000076.1:0-3331 GCA_041173745.1 Candidatus Parcubacteria bacterium
GTCTTTGGAACCACTATCGTCAATAAAGTAAAAGTGTTTACTCATATTATCTTATTAATTTCCTCCAAAATACTTACATTCTCTTTATCTAACTTACTCATCTCCTTCAAAATTTCTCTTGGACTACGTAGTGCTACTTCTTCCGCTTTGTTTGGATTCTTTGCTGAAAGATCAAACGTTGTTGAATCAATATCCTTAACATCGACACTCCAAGAATTTTCTGAATCAGCTTTGGTTTTTTGTAGCGAAACAAAGTCTGCAAGATCAGCTTCACTAAGTGAGTTGGTCTTTCCAAGATTCCGACCAAGATTGAGTTGATAAAACCACACTTTCTTTGTTGGCTTACCTTTCTCAAAGAAAAGCACCACTGTCTTTACTCCAGCCCCTGTGAATGTACCTGAAGGGAGATCAAGTACCGTATGTAGGTCACAGTTCTCAAGCAAGAGTTTACGCAGTGACACTGAAGCATTGTCAGTGTTTGAAAGGAAAGTATTTTTAATAACAATTCCAGCTCGACCACCAGCTTTAAGACTCTTAATGAAGTGCTGCAAGAAAAGTGAGGCGGTCTCGCCAGTTTTTATCGGAAAGTTTTGCTGAATCTCACGACCTATACCAGCACCGAACGGTGGGTTAGCTAAAATAATATCAAAGCGATCCTTCTCCTGAATATCATTTATATTCTCAGCCAGCGTGTTCACATGCTTTATGTTTGGAGCTTCAATGCCATGCAGAATCATGTTCATGATTCCAATAATGTAGGCCAGTGATTTTATTTCCTTACCGTAGAAAGTATTGTTCTGGAGTGTAGCCATTTGGCTCGATGAAAGCTTTGATTGGTTTTCAGTTAGGTAATTGTACGCCTCCACCAAGAAACCAGCCGAGCCACAAGCACCATCGTAAATCTTGTCACCAATCTTTGGATTAACAACTTTTACGATCGTCTTAATGAGTGGACGTGGCGTGTAGTATTCACCACCGTTACGCCCAGCGTTACCCATATTCTTAATCTTGCCCTCATACAAGTGAGAAAGTTCATGCTTTTCTTCATAGAGGCGAAAGTGCATTCCATCGACAATGTTTAAAATCTCACGGAGCTTATATCCGCTCGTAATCTTATTTTTGAGCTCTGAAAATATTTCACCGATTTTGTACTCGATAGTGTTTGGCTCTTCAGCTTTAAACTTCTTGAGATATGGAAAAAGTTTATCGTTTACAAAGTCCTTGAGATCGTCACCATCAAGAGCATTGGCGTAGTCAATTTTGCCATCTTTAGTTTTAGGACATGCCCAAGTATTCCAACGATAGTCAGCACCTAAAATATATTCATACTTTTTGCCAGCCAGTGCTGCTTCAGTCTTTTTGGTTTCATCAAGATCATCCAAGTACTTGAGAAATAGAATCCAAGATGTTTGCTCTACATAATCAAGCTCAGTAGCAGAACCGGAGTCGGTATGTAGGATGTTGTCGATATTTTTAAAAGCGTTTTCAAACATATTACTTCAAAAGAGTACCATTTATAAAGAATTTCTCCAATCAATACTAGAATATTCTACTTTAGAATGAATCAAACACACTCAAACCCCCTTCACAAACTTCTCAATGTCTTTCTTAACGGCGTTAATTGGACCGGCGCCGGAAACAACCAAATTCGCGGGATTGAGGTATGTTTTAGCAGCTGCATTAACCTCCCTTAAAGTCACGGTGTTTATTTTATTTTTATGCTCAGCCATCTCTTCCAAAGTAAAACCATGCACATGATAGGAGTGCAAATCGCGCAAGAGACTCATAATTGAATCTTGCAATAGTGTCTGACCCGTACTAAGAATATTTTTGAATTTATCAAACTCCTCTTCGGTGATGCCGTGCTTATAAATATTTGAAACTTCTCGAAAGGTCGAAGTTAAGCCCTGCATAGTTTTGTCAGGCGCAAAGAAAGTCATAATTCGCCAATAACCCTGCTCTGAACCAGTAAAGCCTTCTAACCCAGCATAAATTCCGTAGGTTAAACCCTCTTTTTCACGCACTGTACTCATTAGTCGGCCGGTAAAACCGCCCCATTTTCCAAGCACAGTTAAAGCAAACGCTAATGGTACATAATCTGGATGATGTAGAGTAAAAGGAATTGGCGCTCCGATACTAAAATCAATATTTTGCCGACTCGGTATATTTGCCAAAGACACTTTCTTTTTGACGACTTTCTGTTCATGTGCCCCAGCCAAAACAATCACCTCTCGACCTTTTTTACACTTAGCAATCATTTTTTCAAAAGCCTTGGCCGCGTCATCAGACCCAGCTAGTGAACATGTCCAGTTTCGATTCAGAATCACGTCATGCCAAGTTTTTAAAGCAGACATCGTTACCCCATCAACCGCCTTAGTACTAGACGCTATATCATAAGAATATTTTCGATCAGCCGCTCCATAAAACTCGTTTCTGAGTGCTTCCAAAGCCAAAGCTTTACTGTTTTCTTTATGCTCATGTAATTCGTTTACGACTGTGTCACGAATTCGTTTTAGCTCCGACTTGGGAAACATCGGTTCCAGCAACAGAATTTCAACTAAACGTAGTACTTTGTTAAAAACTTGAGCAGTAGAACGAACACTGATAGCTAGCATTCCGTCACCGATACCTACATCGATTGATGCACCCAGCGTATTTACAGCGTCTAAAAATTCCGCTCGCTTAAAAGTACCCGCCCCTGAAAGTAGCGCTTCAGGATACATAAGTTCCATAGTCTGCTTTGTCACAGAATTGGAATCGTGCAAGTCAACACTAATAATGGCACTTACTATTGCTAAATCGGGCTCAGTAATAGTAGCTAAGGAATAATTTATTTTACGGTCAATATGATAGTGCATAAATTAATTGGTACCAATAAAATGACCGACGGTCATATTGTTTTTAATAAAACTACTTTGCAAACAATCGCTCACCTGCTTAACGGTAATAGCTTTCAGGATTTCCGTAGTTTCGCCATAACGCTCCCATTGCCCGGATGAAACATACTCGGTGAGTTCCTGAGCAATCCGTTGTGACTGGGTTCGAGCAAACAGTTCATCGGTTATAATCTTAGCTTTGGCTTTTTTAATTAGGGGGGTTATTTCAGCCACCGTTAGTTTAGCAATAGTTTGCAACACCAATTTTTCTATTTCTTCATGTGATTGTTTAGGCGCCAACATAACATTTACAGTAGATAAATTCTGCTCACTAGCCGGCTCCGCTGAACCGTCAACGGCTGAAGCTTTACCAGTATCAACCAATAATTTATGCAAGACACTTTCTGGTCCGCCCGTTAGCACATCAAGCATGACACTAGTCACAAACCAATCGT
>JBEDID010000077.1:0-3234 GCA_041173745.1 Candidatus Parcubacteria bacterium
CTTGAGCTGTTTGACCAGCTGGACCAGCTTTAAATAAAACTGGTCCAGCTTGTACCATGTATAGCGCGAGGGCCATCATGAAGACACTTAAACCGGCTCCGAATAATTCTAATTTGTTAAACATATGTGCAAATTTAATTAGTCCATCATAGCGATTTTTGATGAAGTTGCAACCCTGCTATTTAATAAGATTTCACCTCTTCTAATCCCCTCCTTTAATTGTGGATTACTGCGCATAGCTAAATCATTTAAAAATGAGTAATGCTCAGTCTTGTTCATAAAATGCGGTTGCGACAAAGTCCCTAGACTCGATACAGGAACTATGTGGACTTGTGGTTGATCACCAAATTCAAGCTGAACCATTAGTCCAGTTTGAGTATCTTCTGAAAAATACTGGTCAAAGATGTAATTTCCAAGTGAATAAAAAACCGGAACACCGTCAATTAAATCAATATTTTGTACGACATGAGGATGATGTCCGATGATGAGGTCTGCACCGTCGGCGATTAATTTTGTCGCTAAATCCTTCTGGAATTTATTATTTTGAGTTTTGTATTCTTCCCCCCAATGAATAAATACAATTTGGAAATCACTCTTTTTTGCAGCTTTATTGAAAAGAACTCTGAGTGCTTGGTCTGACGGTGGCGCAATGACGGCATAAAGACCAATCAAAGCAATAGTTTGGTTACCGACGGTTATGTAGGTAATGGCTGGCTCTGGTGTGTTTTCGGGACTACCAAAGGTGGAAAAACCTTGTCGGGTTAATCGGTCTACAGCATATTTATAGCCAGCCAGACCATAGTCATAACTGTGGTTGTTGGCAAGTGAAAAGTGAGTAAAGCCGGCCTGGCGCAAAGCTGATAAGAAAACTGGATTAACCGAGAATGTCATATTTAGAGCGGCGGTTGGGACATGATTTTCGGGTATGCTGGATTCGAAATTTCCCACCACATAGGGATTTATTGCCAAAGTCGAGAAATCAATTCCTTGGTACGGATAAGTGTCGCCTCTAGTTTGCATCAAAAATTCAACATTCCGTGCCAGCAAAACATCACCGACAAATAAAATTGTATTTGTCGGACTATTCTTGGCTACCATCAATTGAGCTGGTGAAAAACTTAAAGGTCGAGCAAAGCTGGAAATCTTTTCAATTTCTGACAAAAACCCCACACTGATTTGAGGGATTGAAAAAGAAGCATCGATTGAATTAATTAATAAAAGCAAAACAATAATGCAAGGAAATGTCAGGAATCGTGCAAGGCTCATCCGTGAAAGGTTAGAGTTGTTGAAGGTGAATGGAATATTCCTACATCGGTCATGTACATATAAGTAAATATCCCGAAAACAGCTAAAGTTAATGACAATAGCCAAATAACAGTAAGCTGAAATGGTGAAATTTGATGTTCTCTTCGACGTTCAACAATGACTTCTGTCTGAGTAGCTTCTACTCCTAATAATTTGTAAATCTCATCAGGCTTCAGACCCTCGTTGGATCTGAATATTTTATGTAGCCCATCAACATGAGTATCATTGGTTATGGAATTTTCACGCAAAACAATTAAGGCAGTATCTACTTCATCGTTATTATATCTTGCACTTAATAGAATAGACCTAATTTCATCGTCAGGTGAACTGGCTGGTATTCCGTTCACCCGTAAAATTGCCTCTATTTGTTTTTTATTCATCATATAGTCTCATTTTTAATCTCATCAATAGACTTTTCTTTTATAATATATTGATTATAAATTTCCAGCAAGACTACAAACAGGGTGACTATTACTGGTCCAATCACAAATCCAATCGGGCCAAATTGAGAAATACCACCGAGCACTGAAATCAAAATTATAAATGGATGCAAACTGTTACCTCGACTCATTAAGTATGGGCCAACGAAATTATCAACTAATCCGACAATAAACATTGACCAGATAAGGAGACCGACTGCGTTGAACATATCACCAGTAAAGAACAAGTAAACAATGGCGGGTGCTGTCACAACTGTGGTTCCTATCCCTGGCATGAGAGACCCGACTGAAGCTAAAGAGCCCCACAAAATGGCCCGTTCAATGCCAAACAGAGTAAATCCAGTGGCCACCAACGAGCCTTGAATAATAGCTACTAAAAGCGACCCGGTAGCTACGGCTCGCACAGCTCGCGCTAAACGGTCGAAGATTAGCTTGTCTTCGTGGTCAGGTAGTGGACTGGCATTAATCAATACTTGTAAAAAATCCTCCCCATCACGGAAAAAGTAAAATGAACCAATTAATGATATAAAAAATACAAACAAAGTTGAAATCGTCCCAGCAAAAATTGAGCCCAGGTTTCCGGTTAACCATTGTGCACTGAGCTTGAACTGTTCGGTTAAATCTACAGAAAAGCCTGGTATAAAAGCTTGGATATGAGCCTCTAGGGCAGTAAAGCTAGATTGGATAGACAAGCTGCCGGCATCTAAGTCTTGATAAAAACTAATCAGTTCTCGAACCACCAGTGAAGAAAGTAAAACTAGTGGAATGACTACCACAGTCAGGACAACCATTGTGGAAATAAAAGCTGCTAGGGACTTATTTCGTCTCGGAACCATCCGACGGATTTTGCCATACAAAGGATGGCAAATTGTGACAATTATTATTGAGAGCGCAAGAGCACTAAGAAAAGGAGCTGTAATAAGCCAGACAACGTAGCCCGACACTAATAGCAACCCAAAAAAGAAAACATACTCGACTATTCGACTGACATTCATACTGGTAGTATAGCGCATTATTTGCAAACATAAAAAGGGTTATGCGAAGCATAACCCTTTAATTTTACATTTTCTCCTTCATTTGAGCTTGTGACAAGACAGCAGCAGTTTCAATTGTTCGAAACGATTCTGTCGCGGCGCTATCAAGGGCCACAAATGCTGATGAGAAAAAATGCGATAATCCGTAAAGAACTATCAAAAATCCGAATGCTTTAAACATAGGCTGTTACTGCGACTCTGAAACTTTTTGGACAAAAAGTTTCAACTAAATGTTGAAGAGGCGCTAACAGTCGGATTCGACTGACTTGAGAGTAACACAAAAAATAGCTAGTGTAAACAACAGTTATTGCACACATTCTTTTCCTATTAGTTATTATTAGCTCTCACGAGACCATTACTCAGCTGGAGAATTTAGGGCGTCTTCTAGATACTGCCTGACTTTATCTTCAGTCAATACACCGTGTTCATGATGAACGATATTGCCAGCTCTGTCA
>JBEDID010000078.1:0-3175 GCA_041173745.1 Candidatus Parcubacteria bacterium
TAAAAAATATAACCGAGCAACGCAGCTACATATTCTCAGCGATTACACCACCGACGATTTCAAAAAACAAAGTAACACCAATCGGTTACGAGTGTTTTTATCTAAATTTATTATTCCCAAGTTTGCTAGTGTACGCACTCTTACCAGTGCAATGCAAACTATTTTGCAACAAAAATTTACCATTCCCGATATTGACCAATTGCCTCGTTTCCAAAATTATGAAGCTTTGATTGATTCTAAATCTACTATTGACCTGAAAGATAAATATCGACCATTCATTTTTTTTATAATATTTTCCGGCCGGCTAGACTACAGTAGTACTCTCTATCGGGTGATAGATGCCGCTCGATTTGTCTTACGTAATCCACGAGTAGGTTTGGTGATTCTTGGAGATGGACCAGCTAAAGGAGAGTTTGAAAAACGCGCCAAAATACTCGGCGTAGATAGGCAAGTAGCTTTCGAAACAAAAGTCGCAGATGTTGTGCCGTATCTAAAATCGGCCAACATGTTGATAGTCAGCGATGTTGATTCCGATAGTGAAGAATTGGTCTTAAAAGGAGCAGCGGCTGGTATTCCGATGATAATGTCGCGCACGGATGCTCGAGAAGATATCTTTAGTCACGGTGAATCGGCGTTTCTTTGTGAAGCAAATGACATACAAGCCTTTTCTGATCGAATAAATGATTTGCTTAACGATGTCAATTTGCGGCACTTGTTTATTGAAAATTCACAAGACATCATTCGGCAAAAATTCCACAGTGATCCACTTCAGTATCAAGAAGCTTATCGCACAAGTATTGAACAAGCCTTCTTTGTTGGGGGAGAAGACGATGAAACTAAAGACATCGTATAAACCAGTTGGCATGCCAAGACTCATAATGGTATTATTTCCTCACTATGCCTACAGAACCACTGACCGCGCTTATTAAGTCGCACGCAGCCGTTGAAAAAAACGGTATTTATATTGCCAAAGAGATCGCTGAGAAAACCGTCTGGGACAAGTTGGCGGTCGAAAATCCCACGCACGCTGTAATCTCTTCCAAGAATGAAGCTGATGCCGCACTCAAATCAGCTGCTCAAATTTCTGACATTAAGAGTTTCTTAAAACCGACCGACGTCCTAATTGATTGTGGTACCGGCTATGGACGCGTAGCTAAATACTTGCTGCCAGAGATGGCTCTCGGTGGATATATTGGGGTTGATAGCTCGTACGAAATGCTGTCGTTATTTGCACAACGTTACCGCCTGAATGAAGATGAGCAGCAAACTCCGCTGCTGCTGTTGAATGCCGACATCCACACTTTGCCCCTCATTGACGGCAGTGCAGATGTCGCTATTGTCTGTGCCGTCTTCCTGCACAACCATAAAAGCATCGTTGAGAAGGCAATGGCTGAAATTAAACGCGTAGTAAAGCCAGGCGGTACCGTACTGATATATTCATCTTTTCCCCGCGCAGCGACGTTTATGGGCCTTCAGGGGCATATGTATCAAGCTCTACTCAATCTACTTGGCCGTCCATTTAAAAATGGTCCAGTTCGATATTACCGCGGCAAAGAGATTAAAAAACTATTTGACGGTTTTGCTAAAGTAGAATTACGACCGGTCGGATTCGCAGTTTTGCCCAAAACCATCATCGGCCTCCCGCGTCCACTAGAAATCGCTTGGCGGGTTGGCTTCGCTAATCCAATTAATCATGTTCTAGAACGCATTACACCTGTTTTTTTAAAGCCCTACTTAGCCGTGCATTTTGATGTGGTAGCAACTAGATAGGTAGAAAATGGTCTAACGAAGTTGTTTACAAAAGCAATATAGACTTGTAAAAAAATAAATTTTGTAACTTTTAGGCCAAATTCGGGTTATAGTATAGTGAATTAATTAATGACCTTGTTTTAAAATGAAAAGAATTTCAGTAATAGTCGGAACACGACCAGAAGCAATAAAACTTGCACCGTTAATAATTGCCTTACGAAAACAAAGTGGAGTTATTTTATCAGTATGCATTACCGGACAACATACTGACATGGTGCAGTCGGTTTTAGAAGTTTTTGAAATTACACCAGATAAAGATTTTTCGGTGATGGGGAAGACTAATAATCTCAATGATTTAACTGGTTTATTGCTTAGTAAATTTCAAGAATATTATCTTGATTTTAAGCCAGATATAATAGTTGTTCAGGGCGACACTTCTAGTGTGTTCGCAGGAGCTGTGGCCGCTTTCAATCTACATATTCCAGTGGCTCACGTAGAAGCTGGATTACGTTCTAATAATTTAGAGTCACCTTGGCCAGAAGAAGGTATTCGTAGAATGGTGACACAAATAGCGTCATATCATTTTACTCCAACTTCGGAAAGTGCAGAAAATATAAAAAGCTCTGGTGTCACAAATTCGACTATAGAGGTAAGTGGTAACACAGTCATTGATGCTTTACATCAAGCAATAAAACTAATCGAGGAAGGTAGTACAAATTTGAATCTACCTAACCTTTTGCGCGAGCTAACAGGTAGAAAAATGGTTTTAGTGACAGGTCACCGACGTGAAAATTTTGGCGACGGACTACATAATCTTTGTGTGGCAATTGCTACTTTAGCAAAAGCTCATCCTGAATATGAATTTATATTCCCTGTACATCTTAATCCAGTAGTACAATCTCAGGTTAAAGAATTTTTTAGTGAACTTACACATACCAATGTCCATTTGATTGAGCCCTTGCCTTATTTAGAATTTGTTTGGCTTATGAAAAACAGTCATTTCATAATTACAGATTCTGGTGGAATACAAGAGGAAGCTCCTAGTTTAGGTAAACCAGTTTTGGTTACTAGAGACACGACAGAAAGACCAGAGGGTGTACAAGCAGGCACAGTGGTGTTGGTGGGTAAAGATTCTTCTATTCTTATTCAAGAAGCATTGCGGTTGATGGAAGATGAATTGTATTATAAAAAGATGTCACAGGCTGTAAATCCATATGGTGATGGTAAATCAGTCGAACGAATTATAAAAACTCTAATAGGTTAAGTTGTATGAAAATTGGTTTTATCGGACAAGGTTTTATTGGGAAGAGTTACGCTGACGATTTTGAAAATCGCGGTTTCGAAGTAGTGCGCTATGCATTGGAAGAACTATATATTAACAATAAGGAACTAATCAAAGATTGCGACATTGTTTTTGTGGCAGTAC